>DAIUCF010000006.1:0-52080 GCA_036846305.1 Candidatus Poseidoniaceae archaeon
CTCCTCAACAAATTCTGCGAAGAATTCAACCGGAATCTTGCATCCATGTTCGATCCCAAGATCTCCAATTCCCGCTCCGGAAAAAAGACTAACTGAAGCGCGTTGGATGTGCCTTAGCGTCTTCATGTATATCCATAGATGACGACGGTATTTAACGTGAGCCCAAGCATAATCTCGAACAAGACACACAAAATGGCAAACCAAAGTGTAACTGAATTGACTTGGATAACCGAGGAGGCCGATACATCGCACTGTGGCATCTGTTTTATTGCAAGCAATGATGTCGCCCACATATGCAAGAAACAGTCCACCTGTTCTGATTCTTGTGAGTTTAACCCAATCTATACGAGCTCAGTTAGATTGAATACAAGGGGCCCCGTTATGCTCGTATACGACATTAAGGGTACCCATGTACCCGTATACGAACTAAAGGGGTCCCCTTGCGAAACCCGTACTTTCAATGGGTGCCGACGGCGATGTATACGTCGCTAAGGGGTTCTCTTGTAATCCTATACAACGCAACGGTTATGTGTTGGAGGCCGAAACTTAAACCATGGTGGAAATCCAATCCATGGTTCCCATCGCTGCGGTCGTGGACCTCGTGCTTGGAGTCGCAACCTTGTCCATCCTTGCGAGAAGTCCTGGAACGTCGGCCAACAACCGGATTGTTGGCTGCATCTTGGGGTGGATTTTGGTGTTCCTCGGTCTCAGTTACATAATGACGTCCGTGCTTGAATTCCGTTACGGCGCTCTGGCAGATTTCTCGGCCGTCAACAGAGAGAAGGTTGGGGGCACGTTTGCGTTTACTGCCAAGAACCTCCTAATATCCGCTTCTTACATGCTGATGGCTCTTCTTCCATTCTTCTTCCCTTTCCGTCTCATCAACAGGGACTGGGACCTCTGGTTCCTGTTGGCAGGCGTGTGTATCACTACTGGAGTCTTGACCGCCATTCACCTTATGACCGACTTCAAGCATTTCCAGGTGGAGAATTTCCTCTTTATTCCTGGGTATGTGGTCCTCATTTCGATGTACCTTCGGTTCGTCGTTACTGAAGTACGTGACAATGACGAACGCTTGCGAAAAATTTCGGTTGTCGTTGGCTTGCTGCTCATAGGCATCCACGGCGAGACCATGACGTATTGGCTGTCACAGGTGCTGTCAATCAACGACCTGTTCTTCCAGCGTCAATCCATCCAGAACGGATTGAGTATCTCCGGCGCTGCGTGGGGCGGCATGAGTGTACGATTGACCTTGGGCGCAACGGCCATGCTTGTGCTGTTCGCCGGCGAATCTTGGCGTTCATTCAAGGTGGGCCTTTCGCCCTTCGGCGTGCTTACTTTTGTCATGTTCATCATCGGATTCATTGCAGGTTTGGCGGATGTGGCTGTGCTTGATGTGGTGCGCAGCTGCTACGAAACGCAGTGTGAATCCTTCCCTGCGGCCTACAGCATTTGGTACGACTTCACGTCCGAGGCCCTTGTGTACCTTTACACTCCGATTTTGTTCATGTTCATCCTCTTACACTACGACATCGTCGACACCAAGCGCGATGAAAACCGATGGCTAATTCGCATCATTGTCATCTTGATGTTGTTGATCGTGTCTTCGACCATCTTGGAACTCATCCAGTCCTTCCTCCCCATTCCCGACATGATTTCCTCGGCTGCCCTGGCCATCGTGGTGGGCGTCTTCATCGGCTGGGAGGAGCGTATCGTGAACAGCCTCATCGACGATTCAGCTTCCATCAAAGAGACCGTGCCTGACTTCACACGTCCGGAAATGGATGATAGTGCAGCCTCTCCTCGTCTTTTCAACATCGTGTTCGGTGGAGTGACGGTGTTCATTCTCATCATTTCACTGCTCTTTACCGGTTTGGGGGTGTTGGGGGGATGAGTATGGATGAACCGCCACAGATGCGCAGTTTGCTGATAACCCAAGAATCGCGCGTCCCGACTGCCGTAGCGTTGCTCGTGACGGTAGTGATAATGTCGGTTACCATGGTCGACTTTGTCGGCGACCTGCAGGCCACCGATGAATTCGCCTCGAGTAACCCTGAATGGACCCTCTCTTTTGATACCCAAACTCACACCATGCAGGCCGTTGAAACCCTCCAAGATGACGAGATAAGGAACCTGCAATTCGACTTATCAGAAATCAGCATTCCCGAGGGATTCGCCATCGGTTCCATCGACATTGTCATCACGTCGGAAGAAGAAGAAGCCGTCTCCGTGCAGTGCGATTCCGTCGCAGGGGACATCATCGAAAACGACTTGACAGCGCAATGGAGTGACCCGGTCAGCAACCTCTCCGGCCAAGATAGCAGTTGCATGCCAATCGACCTCCATTTGCGGGTTTACCCGAATTTTGATGGACAATCCACCACTATCTTAGCGGTTAACGAATTTCAGGCGTTACAACCCTGGACCGAAACGGGCTGGGGAGTTGGTACGCTCTCCGTAGACCTCGAACTTGACGTGAATACCCCGCTTGGTTTTGTCGACCCGATTAGCCAAGACACAGACGAAGAGATTACCGTGGACGTCACGGTCATCATGTTCAAGGCCAACATTTCGCTTATCGAGTGAAACACACCGCAGTTCAGCGTTCGGACGCACTTCGCCAGGTGTTCGGCTTTCACTGGGATGACCTTCAACCGGCCTAACGGCGGGGCAAGAATGCTTCGCTCAGTTTGAATTCGAGGAATCAAATCTCCTAGAATTTGTCCATAATATCCATGTAAACGAATTTTGCAAATACAAGGGATTTCCGTCCGCCTATCCATTCGCCCGTCTTGATGTAGCATAGATAATCAACACAATTCCTACAACAAGCAAAGCGGGCCAACCAAAGGATATTACTGCTATTAATGCGATTCCTGCTGCAATACCTACCCTTACTTTCACAACATGTTCGTGAATATCTTGGCCAGGACGGAACCATTCCCAAGGCCTAAGCCAGGAATCGTCGATATGTGTCGGAGGCCAAAGCCAGTGGATAAGGTGGCTTATATCGATAAATGTTGTAATCAAAAGCACGGAAAGACTGACCACCCAAAATAAAGCAAACTCCAGAGTTGAAAGGTTACTTCCCGCACCGTCGTTCGTCAACATACCGAAGAAGATGAAGATCAATGAGCCAAGCAGCAGTATTCCTGGGGGTAAATTCCAATCATGGAATTTATCGTTGAGCGGCGTTGAACCGTCCTCCATCACAATGTAGTATGAAAGCGACGATACTGTATTGCCATCTCCGTCATGACCGACACTTGCCAATACTCGCCGAGCATGCTCCTTTCGCTCTTTCCAGTATCGACTTCGGCGTTGGTGTTCCCAACTTATGAAAGGTACAGGCAAACATACAAAGAATATGCCGAGGAAGTTAGGAAACAACAACGTTACAGGGTACAAGTAAATTAAAACTCCAACCTGCAGGTAGATTCTTGACGCTGCCCAGTCTAACCAAGTTGGTCTGTTATGATCATTTTCCTCATCAATTACCTCATCTCTATCCCGAGTTTCTGTGTCTGTGTGTTTCACATCATCATCAAGCTGCATTCCATCCTCCGGTTCAACTTCAGGTAAGAATTCTATGAACGCTAGGAACGCTCCCCCAAGGAGAACAATGAAGAACATGATGACTATTAGAATGAAGTCCCAATATCCAAAGGACATATCGTTAATGAATAACCCGAATAGACTATCCCAAAATGATTCGTCCTTTGTAAACATATCAGGGTCCATCAAAGAATCAAAAATAATAACCCCAAGAAAAGATACCAAAAGGAACCAAGGAACAAACCACCCACCATCATTCTCTTCATCAATATCTCTCAATTCTTTCCCACAATGCGGGCAGGCATAGTAGAATACCCCATCATCCGATTCCACCTCTAGGCTACAATATGGACACTGGGTGAGAACCATGGTATGTATTAACAAAGAATATCCTAAATAAAATATTAGCCGGTTGCAGTCACTGCATTGCCACAAAGGAACTACTCCATTGGCCACTCTGATTTCTATTAACTTGGTTGAACTATTGAAGTGAATAAGTGATTTACTTATGTTCACGAGGGTTATGCTAAACACCCTTGTGTACAATCTACCTGTTTACAAGGGCTTGCAGTGGGCCACTTCACAACGCTACGGTCTAACACGACCCACTGCAAGCCCTTGGAAAAACCAACTATGCAAATCTCCCCGATAAACCAACGCCCCAAGGCTCTCCCAAGTAGTCATAACTGAGAAAGCTTCAGGCATTTTTCGCCATGAAATTCTCTGAAATCTTCAAAATTATCTAGATCTCTAGGCAGAGAAGTTAGGAGTGATAATCCAGCGGCGAAGGCTGGTGATTGAAATAATTCAGATAATGATAATGCGGCTGCGCTTTGTCTTGATTTCTTCAATTCCTTAATCTGATACCACGAGTATACCGCCGCACCAAGGATTGTAAATAATCCAATAATTCAGCCCACTGTGATGCTGATGAAAGGTTCATGACCTTCACTACAGGTCATAGCCTTAGATTCTTTTCCAATGATTTAGATGATTATTTCGTAAAACCAAAGAGGTTGACAAAATGTTTGGACAAAAAACATCAAGATTCATCTTCAAACGAAATTTCCCGTGCTCGCTGCATCGCTTCGTCGCTCGTGAACCAAAATGTTGGAGTCTCTCCCATGTCCTTGTCCCAATGTTGAACTGCACGAGCGAACATTTCGCCTTCCGTATAATTCTCACACCACTTAAGATACCAATTTGCTTGTTTGACCATCTCTTCATCTCCATCTGCAACTCGTTTCAGCGTCTCGGCCTGAAGTGCAATGGACATCAATAAAGTTGGAGAAAGAGCATAAGTTGCGAAGGGATTACGTTCCATATCTACGCTCCTCCACTCAGTCCATAATGAGAAGACTTGGTCGTAGAGAAATCCAATCATAAGAACAGAGAACATTACCGTGAAGAAGATGGCTGCCAGGGCGAAATAAGTGCTTGAAATCCCAAAAATTTCATCCGAAAAGCATGGTTCGGTCTCACATCCCGCTGAAAATCTCCATTCAATCAAAGGCCAAACCAACAGGGTGATGGTTGTACCCCATAGCAACAAACTGACAACAGCCTGGGATTGTTGCATCCTCCAGTATTGTCGCATAGCCCATTTTTTGAAAATAGAACCCGATTCACCGCTTTCTGTCATACAGTTAAGGCGGCCCCCATCATTAAAGAAGCAATCGGCCTCCTACGCCCCATCTTTACACGTTGCTCAAGGTAGTTCCCAGTTACGACTCCATATCCAGCATATTCCTTTGCTGTTTAGAAGACTCAATGAGTGTTAACAAATTTCACCATGAAGGCCCTAATTATCCAACCTTTACCAGTATCATGGCATCTTGACAAAAAGATTTACACGCACGAACCCTCTGGTTCAATTTGGATATGATGGACCTTCAGCATTGCAAAGTGAGCATTATTATCCCGGTCTATAATGTTGAAAAATATTTGACCGAGTGTCTTGATTCAGCTATCAATCAAAGCCATCTAGAAAAGGAAATCATCATTATTGACGACGGTTCAACCGACGGTACTGCTGAAATCATTTCCAACTATCAAAAACTGCATAATCAGATTCTAGCCATTCAAACCGAAAACCGCGGACAATCTGCTGCCCGAAATACGGGTCTTGAAGTCGCATCTGGAAATTACATTATCTTTCTTGATGGCGATGACTGGATTGAAAAGGATACCATTGAATTGTGTTTGAAAGCCATTCAGGAATATGATACGGACCTTGTCATGTTTAATGCATCAGCCTTTGCTGATGGAATGTCTGAAGGAGAAGTTCGAAAATTTGATTACACCAGGTCATCGTCAGTCACCAACACGAAATTCGGCACTAGAGAGTTATTTTCAAGCTTCATTAGCAATGTCGATTACCTCGTTTCACCATGTCTTTACATGTACAAATTTGATACCTTCCGAGAACTTCGGTTTCAACCTGGCATTATTTATGAGGATAATCTCTTCACAACCCGTCTCCTTATTGACAAAAATGATGCGACTGCAATCTGCCTTCCGAATCGTTTTTTCCACAGAAGATTGAGGCCAGGCTCAACGATGACGGAACAAAAAACCCGCAAGCATGTGGACTCCCTATTCTCCGTTGCAATCGGTTTGCTGGCACACGAGGTGGTGCGTGAAAAATCAAGCACTTCTCGGGCCCTCAATCATTTCATCCAAAGTACACTAAGCAACGCCGTAATCACTTCACGTGAAGTATTTGGGAAAAGACTAGTGCCTAGAAGGCGGGCGAAGGCCTTGCGATTATTATTGAAGAGTAATTTGAGATATGCAAAAATCAGAACCATCTTGGTTAGCATTTTCCCCGAACTCAACCGACTTTCAAGGCGTTCTAAACGAGCCACAAAAAAATCGTAAAGCAGTTTTGTGTGGACAAAGGCCATACATGGACTGGTGATGTAAAATATCATCTTGGAAGATTTCTGAATTGTGATTGCACTCAATAAGGTCGGAAAACGACTCTTTCTCAGTGAAAAGAGGGAGAAGAACATATAATGATTCAAACAACGGAGGTCGTGTGAAATCAAAAGGTTGGATGTTGTCCAAAAATGCGTCTTAGTGATGATGTTTCTAAAGCAAGGTATCAAAGAGTATTGGAATTTGGGTCAATCATGAACAGGCTTTTGACTCTCATGCTACTGAGTATCCTCCTGTTTGCAATACCTTCTCATGCAGTTGAATCTAGGGATGTCGCAGATGTTGAGCAATTTGGAGTAGTGTTTAACGAGGTGGTAATCGCTGATGCATCAGATGACTTGGATGATCCTCGAGATTTAGAATTCCATCCGGGTCGCGCAAACGAACTGTGGATTGCAAACCGTGCTACAGATAGCATTACCATTGTCCATGACACCGGACTTGAAACACAGTATTCTGAAAATCGTCAAGATTCCAATAGGAATCATTTCCTTGAAGAAGTCAGTTCAATCGCATTTGGCGCATACCATCCTGAATTCGATTGGCAATGGGGTTCTGCTCAAGAAACTGGGAACACCTTCTGTGGCCAAATACAACAGAATTTTTTCATGGGGCCAACCCTCTGGCCTTCATCGTTGAATCATTTTGCTATCGAAAATCAAAATAACGGCAATGGGCTTCTTGGAAGCCACATTGACATGAATCATGAATCGCCGTACGGAGTTGGTATCGCTCATGACTATGACAACGTCTACTGGTACAATGATGGCCACTATGGTGAATTGGTTCGATACGACTTCCAGCAAGACCATGATACTGGTGAGGAAGACCATTCTGACGCAATTATTCGCCGATATGCTGACATTACTCTTACGCATTCGTATGGAATACCAGGACACATGGTTATGGACAAAAGTTCAGGTATTCTTTACATTGCTGACGCAGGAGCGAACAGGGTTCTATGGGTCAACACCGATGATGCAAGCTACCAAACTGAGGACATAATGAACGACCCTTCACGTCTAGAGCCATTAGCAGAATACTCTGAAATCACTGGAATTGAGTGGGGCATTCTCGACACTGGACTTAATCGCCCTTCGGGAATAGCACTTGAAGGAAATCAATTGTTCGTTTCGACATATGGAGACGGTAAAATCACAGCGTATGAACTGGACTCTGACGGCAAAGGTGTAGCCGAAGCTGACTCTATCCAAACAAGTGCTACTTCTATTATGGGCCTTGAAATCGGACCAGACGGCCACCTCTACTATGTCGACAATGGACAAGACGAGGTCGTGCGGATTGATCCCTTGAATGATGAAGACGGCGACGGTATTGGTAATGAAATCGACAATTGTCCATTCGTACCAAATGCTGCCCAAACCAATTACGACGGAGATGCCAAGGGAGATGTATGTGATGAAGACGATGACAACGATTCAGTTTTGGATGATGATGATGATTGTCAACTCGGCAACCTCTCATGGGTCTCCTCTCCTCTCACCGACCATGACATGGACGGTTGCGCCGATTTGACAGAAGATATCGACGACGACAATGATATGGTCGTTGATGATGTTGACCGATGCCCTACTGGAGACCTCGAATGGGCTTCAACCTCGGCCACAGATTATGACATGGACGGCTGCAGAGATGCTGGCGAAGACCTTGATGATGATGATGACCGAATCTGTGACGGACAAACGACCAACAATGTATGGGCGTGCTCTGTATCTACTACTCAAGTCGATGAATGCCCAATGAGCGCTCCGACGTTCTCTTCAATCGCAGCGAACGACGCTGACCAAGACGGTTGCGAAGATGCAACCGAAGATCTCGACGACGACAATGACGGAATACAAGACGCTGTTGATGACTGCCCAGAAAGTTCGGGTAGTAGTTCTCTCGGACTTCTTCTAGGGTGTTTAGATACTGACCAAGACGGATACGCCGACAGTGTCGATGTTTTTCCGACAGAATCTACCCAGTGGGCTGATTCGGATGCAGATGGCTTTGGTGACGAGACAGACGGCGTAGACGGTGATTCATGCCCGAACGTGCCTGGCCTTTCGTTTGAAGACCGCAACGGCTGTGATGATTCGGATAAAGACGGATGGTCGAACCCAGACTCCAATTGGGGCATAGCTGACGGAGCTGATGCTTTTGCTTCCATTCGCAGCCAACATGCTGACCAAGATGGAGATAATTTCGGCGACTCTCCTAACGGGTTTGAAGCAGATGTTTGCCCGTTGGTTTTCGGTACTTCAATACAAGACCGATTTGGCTGCTTAGATTCAGACGGTGATGGATGGTCCGATGAGGGTGATGCTTTTGACAACGATTCAACCCAATATGCGGATGATGATATGGATGGATACGGTGATTCTCCGCTAGGTAATCTTGCAGACGATTGTCCCGGTATTTTCGGCCTTTCATCGCAAGAGAGACTTGGTTGTCCGGATTCCGATGAAGACGGATGGGATGACTATCTCGACGCCTTTGCAGAAGATGACCGATTCTGGTCGGACATCGACGATGACGGTTATCCAGACCAAGTAGGCACCAACATTTCAGATGATTGCCCGGAGGAGAAGGGAAGCTCTACCAGAGACCGAATTGGCTGCGTAGACACTGATGGTGATGGATGGTCCGATGAAGGAGACTCTTTCCCCGCCGACGCAGAGCGGTATCTTGCGGCTGATTCGTCGAGTAAAGGAAACATCATAACAATCATTTCGATTGTTGTCATAGTATCACTTCTTCTTGGAATGTTTACCGTAAGTCGTCGACGCTCCAACACTCCAAAATTGAGTCAACCATTGATACTCCCCCCAATTGCTCAACTAACTCCGAGTGCACCGCCGCTTCCTCCCGAGGGGTTGCCTGCAGGATGGACTATGGACCAATGGGCATGGTACGGCGAAGATTATCTTAAGAATCAGTAAATGGACACAAATTCCATTATTGCTTTTTTTGACCTGCATTTTGATGTACCCAACCTAACCAGCACTATGAAAAAGTTGCTTGACGTATCAAGCTGTTCTTTTTACTACCTCGCTCGTTTTGAAGAGGTTATGGCGAGGACGCAGACGCAGATACTTCTCCAGATACGGGTTCAGATTCACTGGACCAAGTCAGTTTTCGACTACTGATTCACGATTTTCAAAGTGAATCAAACGAGTCAGCATGCGGTGAAAGTGATGCACACCTTGCTCTTTTGTCGGCGAATAACGTCCTCGTTCGTATACAGATGATGCCATGCCCCTTTGCACCTGTTCAATCACCCACTGGTCCTGGTGTTCGACTGTGTCCAATACTGAACCTGCACCTTGATTGGCTAATTGAGCATCACTGACGTAACCGCGATAGAGAATCCTACACTTGTTATGTGAGACTGGAACGACAATATTGAGCGACAATCCCCAGGGATAGAAATTGAACATCATGTTGGGGAAGAGCCACAGATAGTAGGCTGCAATATCTTGGCCTTCATCGGGATGACCTGCAGGCAAATCGAACTTGACATCACCCTTCATGGCCTTACCGATTTGCAACACACCACCGTCAAAGGTCTCGGTGACGTAACCTGAAGAATCGAGTGCTTGATTGAGTTCTGGATGAACATAAGGAATGTGGAATCCTTCTAGGAAATTATCGACATAGAGCAACCAATTCGCATCCACACTGTGGTCACGGTCTCGGTTTTCATCGTGTGTGAATGATTCAGGATTGAGAAATCCGAGGCGCTCTTCTAGCATATCCCAAGGCAAGTCGATTGCTTCACCCTGAGCAGTGAAGAACATCCCCCTCCACTGCTTGAGTGGGAATTGCGGCAGGTCATCACCTTCATCTGGGAAGTTGTAGACCTGTTCAAATTCAGCCATATGTCGAAAGCTTCCATCCAAATTGAAGGTACGTCCATGATAGCGGCATTGGAGAGATTTCTTGGTACACGGTTCAAGTGCTAAGCGCATACCCCGATGAGTACAGACGTTTGACATACATCGCGTTTCATCACCTTGGACCAAGACCATTGATTCTCCATTGATGGCCTCAATATGTTCGAGTGGTTGAATGGTATGGCTCTTTAATTCCGAGTGATGCGCAGCAAATTGCCATCCGGAGAAAACGCTTTTCAGAAGATTGAACTCTTCATGACCGGTGTAGAATCGTGAAGGTAATGTTCTAGCTTTTCGAATGTCTTCATCGATCAGCGACTCACTCATTGCCTCACACCCAAACATCGTTTTCTGCCGTGAGTTCGCCTGCTTGCTCGCCAGTATTGATGACGCTACGTGGCTCGACCAACATGATGTGGCACTCGTTTTTTGCAAACGGTTTGTGCGAGATACCTTTCGGTACAACATACATCTCACCCTCGTTGAGCGTGATGGTTTCATGCTCCATCTCAATGTTCATCGAACCTTTGACGACGATGAACACTTCATCGGTGTCTGCATGATTGTGCCATACAAATTCGCCTTTTATTTTGACCAGCTTAAACTGGTAGTCGTTCATTTCAGCAATAACACGTGGCGACCAGTGGTCTGAAAACTTGGTTAACTTTTCATCAAAATTGATTTTCGCCATACCCGAAGGACACCATCTCCCTTATTTTGGCTTAACTCAGTTCAAAAATGGAGTGACATCGAGAAGACGGTCGCAACTTCTCTTTCGATGTATCAAACTCAGAGTGAAGAAGAATGTATCTCTTTTCGTTCACTGTTGTTTGTTAAAGAAAGAAGAAACGGTTCCAAATGTAGTTCGGAGCATACCAACTAACAGTGCAACTCCAATCAGCGGGAATGGTAAAATGCAGCAAACTGCAAAATCGACACCTGAAAAACCAGTTTCAAGGACTGCGTCATATGGGTTATCAGGGTTCACATAAACTGTAATTTCTTTGCCTGATGGATAGTCTTTATCGGCCTCTTCTGACCAAGACGAACACGAATTCTGTTTACTAAAACTGACGACGTTTCCGTCAAAGGTCTCGTTATCATACGTATACTGATAGTCAACCCACAAGCAGTACGTTGTTCCACCCTCACCATCGGTGGAAGAGTCAACTCCACTGTCAATGATAACTCCATTCGTAGCATTCCATTCCGATGTTCCCAAATCAGCAAGGACCGGCCCGACTAGGAAAAAGAGCGCAACAAATGATACTGTGCACCAAAGCCCGGCAAAGGTCCACCCACCAACTAGGCCAACAATTGTAGCACCGGGGTGAATTTCAATTGTGTTTTGCGGCATATCCCATACAGTACAACCTTCTTGCTCAAGGGTTTGGATTGTAAAATCAAGTAATTTTTGAGCTTGAGAACGAGAATAAATTGATGTTACACCGCTTCCCGATTTGAAAAATTCAAGTGTTTTTTCATCCTCAACTACTCGATTCATGTTGTACCATTCTACAATGAATCGAGCATCATTGTCGCTATCCCAATCGTTCACTGGAAAGTCATCAAGGTGGACATCAATTCTCACTTCACGCTCATTTGAATCGAAACTCCTGCGAGTTGATTTGTCGGACATGTCTTTGGAGTCATCACCCGAAAGTTGCTTATCCCAAAAATTTCCAGACATTATTGATTCCAACCACTCTTGCCTTTTGTTATTTTGCCCCTTAGAGAAATTACCTTCGCCAATTCAAGGCTCAGTAGTCGGGTCCCAACCTGAAACATAGTTTTCATCAAGTGCTCTAATAGCATCCATTTCACTGGAAATGTCAATGTCGAGTGATGCGATATTTTCAATAATCCGCGAAGGGTTACTTGACTTTGGAATCGTAATACAGCCTTCATCGTAACAAAACTTGATGGCCACTTGGGCTGGAGTACAGCCGAGACGTTCAGCAATTGCTCCAAGTTCAGGATCGTCGACTCTGTGCCCTCGAGCAAGCGGTGAATAGGCCATTATCTTGGCACCTACACCTTCAGTTGCTTTTTTGAGATGAGGGCGCTGTAACCATGGATTAAATTCTACTTGATTCACCGAAGGCATGTAGTTGGCATACTTCTTCATTGCATCCAAATGTGCTTCTCCATAATTAGAAACTCCTATTGATTTGACCCATCCTTGCTCAAGGCAGTGCTCCATTGCCTTCCATACCGGCGCACGATGTGCAGGGTCAAGAGGGGGTGCATGAATCAAATAGAGGTCGATGTATTCGGTATCAAGAAGTTCAAGTGATTTCTTACATTGTTCAATGGTTTCTTCATACCCAACAGCATCTCCACGTCGAAGTTTTGTCGTAATGAAAACTGAAGAGCGCTCGACACCCGTTTCTCTTAGAGCCCGTCCTACATCACGTTCATTCTGATACATACTTGCCGTGTCGATGTGCGTATAGCCCGCATTGAGAGCTGCTAGAACTGATGATTTGCATTCACCACCGTCTGACATCAAAAAAACGCCAAGACCAAATTGTGGGATTTCAGTAGGATAGGCTTCTTCACCTTCAGGTGTTTTGTGACTGATGTGCATAACCCCCACCAGTGGGCGGAGATTGATGAATCCGTCGCTCGCTCAGCAGGTACTGCTTCCTCCTGTTCCAGTTGCCATGCAACAATGCACCACTAATGCGAGAAGACCCCACAGAACCATTGGTGAAATGAACAGTGTTTGAGACCCGTCCATTACAATCCATACTGCAAACAGAATCCAGACTGGTCCAGCAATGGCAATTGCCAATTTTGCCTGTATGTCCTTAGTAAAAGTGAATGCAATGAATACCATTGGAATTAGGGTTTCTGCGGCTTTACCCAAAACTCAACCGATTCATCTCCCCACATAGCGGTGGACTTTATCACCAATCCAGCAGATGTTAGCCTATCCGAATCGATGTTAGATGGGAATGGTGACTTGTGAGTGACTTCAGATTGAACAAGATAAAACTCGTCAACAAGGCCCTGGTCTAGGAAAGCACAAATCGTTGTTGGACCACCTTCAACCATGAGGCGTTGAATCTCTTGGTCACCTAACTGGTCGAGTAGACTCGGCAAAGAACTGAATTCCTTGCCCATTACAAGGGTCTCAAAATCATCTGTAAGTAATACTGCTTCAGGTGGAGTACGCTCATTAGGGTCTAGAATAATCCGAAGGGGTTGTCGATGAGTCTCAATTCGGCGTACGGTCAATGAAGGATTGTCACGAACAACGGTTTCCACGCCGACAAGAATGGCGTCACACTCCTTTCGTAACTTATGCACTTCATCTAGACAAGCCTCAGAAGTAAACCGTTTCGGGGATTCTGAGCGATCGTCTACCGAACCATGGCTATCGACAGCGAGTTTGACCGTCACCAACGGCTTGCGGTGAGCGCACCAATGCATGAAAGAGCGCATTTGTTCACCGGCCTCGAGTTCAAGTAAACCGTGACGAACTTGGATTCCTGCTGTTTGAAGAGCCTGAATGCCTGAGCCCCTAACTGTTGGATTGGGGTCTACATGAGCCACTATAACTTCATTGATCCCAGCCCACATCAAGGCTTCAGTACAAGGCGGCGTGCGTCCAAAATGATTGCAAGGCTCTAACGTAACATAAGCGGTGGCGCCGTTTGAAGAATAACCGTTCTTTTCGGCGTCGTGAATAGCCATCTGCTCTGCATGTAAACCCCCGAGATGGTCGTGCCACCCCTCTGCAATGATTTTGTCGTTCTTCACAAGTACACATCCGACAAGTGGATTGGGGCTCACCTTACCTCTACCGCGTTCGGCCACTTCAAGAGCTCGTTGCATGAACCTTTTTTGGTTCGCAGTCCAAGCACTCGCCATGACTTACCCACTCAAGTCCAGTTCAAGACACCTTGCATTTCATCGTGAAGAAGTGTTGGTGAATGGGACACTGAACGCTTCATGCAGAGGTTTAGGTCGTTTTATGCAGTATGAATCATTTCTTACCCGATATAAATCACACTGGTTTGGCCTCATTCGAGAGAAGGTTTGAAACCAAACTCCCATCTCTCACAAATATGACAAGCATCGGAGTAGACCCACGACCAGCTACTCTCGAATTCAAACCGGATACTTCAACGAAGAAGAAAAAGAAAGTCCACAGGCCAATCTATGCGGATGTGTTCACACTAAACCCAATACAAACTAACAATAAAGGCCGAATCCACCTTTTTGTAAATCCATTTGCAGGTAAAAGAAAAGGTAAGAAAATTGCTGAACATGCCAAAACATTACTTGAACATGCAGGTCATACTGTTGCAATGTACTGTTCACTACACAGCGGACATTTGATTGAATTAGCACAAACCCTTTCTGCGGAAACCGGTGATGTCTTTGCAGTGGTAGGGGGAGATGGAAGCCTTTCAGAAGTGATCACTGGCCGAATGAATACAAACCCAAAACAGAACGAATTATTTGCACTCATTCCTGCTGGAACCGGCAATTCAATGGCAAACGACCTCGGTATTTCTTCAACACAACAGGCCGTAGATACAATTATCGGTGGTTCATTTCAAAACCTTGATTTAGCGAAAGTGGAGATGGTTAACGGACTTCCTGGAGCTGAAGATGGACATACTGTGAGGTACAGCCACAATCTCGTGACGTGGGGCCTTGGCGTTGATTCTACAATTAAAGCAGAAAAAATGCGCTGGATGGGCCCCATGCGATACGATGTTGGAATTCTAATGGCCATCATGGCAAACAATCGCCGTCATGCGATTTTGACCATCGATGGTACACGAATGGAAGACGACTACACTCTATTCCTCATTCAAAACAGCCAGACTGGCGGTTCAATGCTGCCATTGGCCCCAGGTGCTTCACTCGATGATGGCTTTATGGACATTGGAATTTTGAAAAAAATGACTCGACGGGATATTCTGAAGGCTTTTGGCATGCTAAAAAGCGAGGGGCGGCATGTGTTTCATCCGCGCGTAGATTATCATCGATTCACTACCTTAGCGATTGAAACACCTTCACCAGCAGCAATCAATGTCGATGGTGAAAACATCGGTTCTACCCCTCTGTCAATGGAAGTATTACCCAGTGCAGTTCAAATTTGCGTACCAACATCAGAATGAAAAGTCTGAAAAATCTTCTTCAGTCTCTGCATAGGTCTCACGGGTTGCTTGCTTCGGCTTTGGCTCTGGTTCAGGTTCAGGCTCTGCCTCAGTTTGCTTGACCGTAGCTCTGCGTTTACGAACTGTTTTTCTCTTTGGCGGCCCCTTAATCGATGGCTTCTTTGAAGAAACGGGAGCTGAGGATGAGGAACGATCTGATCCTTGAGGGGGGGCTGCAGCCACTGAACTGGATACATTCGAATTTGTTTGCCGTGGAGGTACGGTTGAGCGAATAGATGTGGGGACCGACGAGGTTGTTTCAGAAGATTGACTAGAAATCTCACGCTGCATCTGCTTTGATTCCTCTGTCATTACCACAGAAGAGCCCTTACCACCAAAATCCGTATTTTTATTTGAGGTCGGTGCAGTGGAAAGAACGCTGTCTAAATCAAATCCTGCAAGAGCAGGCTCGGAAGATTTCTGTTTCTTGTCCGGTGCAGGTTTCTGTGCTTGCTTGCGCATCTCTTTCTTTCTCTCTGTTGGAGAAGACATGCCTGATGATTTGGCAGATTTAACATCCTTCTTCACTTGCTTAACCGCATCCATTCCTGCTTTACCAAGCAACGTCTTCATTGTTGATTTGGCTCCTTGGAGCACGAACATCTTTGAAAGAATAAAAGCCCCAATACTTCCGCCTACCCCTACAATTAAGAAAAATAAGATGAAACCTGCTCGACCGAAAATCGGTACATCGCCATATACCCATTCTTCGTCAGACTCGCCACTAGAACTAACGATTGCACCATCAAGTTCAATGGCGGTGACCAGAACGAAAACCCGCTCATTGTTACTGGTGCCAATCGAAAGGCGACAGTCGGATTCTGCTTTTTGCGAATTATAGTAACCAGGAGCATTGCCGGTAGAATTTCCTTGCACTAAAAACCCTGAAATGCTCACTGGACGGTGCCATTCTGCAAGTGAAATCATGCCTTCATGGATGTTTTCAGTCGTAGGTATTAGCCCAAGAATGTACCATTGAGATTCACTGTCCCGATCTAGTTCATCCAAATCAACTGAACCTGAACCAGTTTCGGGATTCAAAGGCATGTCCCAATTTTTAACTTCGACACGAGGGCCTTCGCCCTCAGGCATGGTTTTGACAGTGTCTAACGACATACTCTGGATTGCCACGCTTGTAGAAACTGCATAATCTAAGCCACTGGCACCACCTAGGGCAGAGTGGGAATCATAGAAATGGCTGGAGGCCAAATAACCAGCGAATCGTAACGGTGTGGTGGTATTTGAACCAAGTTCACCTGATTCGGTAGCGCAACCTACTGCTTGGAGGTCGTCGAAAGTCCTACTTTCTGGCCCAAGGTCGGTTCGAATTACGGGAGACTCTTCGGACATGTCAACATGGATTTCACCACTACCCTTGCCCCACGACGCCGTAGTGGGCCCTAAGCAACCTGCAAGAGCCATGCTGAGGACGAGTAAAACGGCCAGTCGACCTCTGCGCATGATTACTCGAGGGGTGCTTTAGTTTGAGAACTCTTCCGTCGACTAACTAGGAATAATCTTCATTGAGATTGGCGCAGAGAGAGGGATTCGAACCCCCGTGTCCTAGGGACAGTGGATTTCAAGTCCACCGCAATACCGGGCTATGCGATCTCTGCAGTTTGCCGGAGCACAACACTCCGTTATCGCAAGTGCATGTCGGATGACGATTCAATATGAGTCTTGCGCTCAATCGTCTTCACTACTCGAGTCGATTCGGACAAACGCAGCTGCAAAAGTTATGCCTGAAACTGCAAGTAAGAAGGTCATACCCGGAAGAGAACTCGAACTTGCAGAAGAGGACTGTGAATCAATGACTTGTTCGAGGTCTGCACGGAAATCATCTGCGGACCATGAATCCCCTGTCCAAGCAATCTTTGGCTTCATTCCATCCATGATGAACGTAATTGTCGAGTGCCCAACAGTATACTCGAGGTCTTCTTCACCGGCACTCACGCATGACAACATGTCGCCTTCGGCCCATTCATAGCCCTCATCGCACATACAATGCTTACTAGCCCCCGAACCCATCTCCCATCCGTGGCCATCGCAAACTTGTGGTGCCATTGGGTCTTTAGGACGCAACGATTCTGGCATTGGTATCTTCGAAACTTCAGTTGTGTTGGGCGCCCATGCAATATATGCGGGATCAACAAAGTCGTCGACGCCTAATGACGAGGAATCCCATGACGAACTTGTGAGATTCCAAGAATACAACGACCAAGACCAATCGCTTGTGCCGTTAACATCATCAATCGAAGTCAGTGTGTGGCCGCTGTTTTCATCGTTGTCGAACGATGTATTCATTCCAACTCCAGAGAAAGCCCCTTTCGTCAAATGATAGACGTTAAATTCAGTCTGCAGGGAATGGTTAACCGATGTATTGTCAGGGTACAGTATTTCAACAGAATGAACAGTATCATTCAATTCAGGGACTGCGACTTGGGATAGGTTTGAGGTTGATGGAGCCCAAAGCAAATTATTGTATTCAAGGGCTTTAATTTTGTCAATTCCGACCGTTGATTCCTCCCATGCCAATGTGGATTCATTAAACACATTGAGAGACCAATTCCACGACATGTCGAGTGGAGATTCTACTTCATTAATGCTAGAGACATGGTAGCCATGCTGGCCGTAAGACGCTTCAAATGTCCAATTGGCTTCCTCTGCAACAATCTCGTTCATAGTCCAGCCACTTGGGTCAAACATCATTTCCGAGGAGTTTCCGTCAACATCCACATACGTGATTGTGGGGTCAGTGTTTGCGATGTGCGCTTCTATCACCTCATCTTCAACAATTATTCCGAACGAATTGTAAACAGAATCGAGCGCTTCTGCACTTCCTGTTAGGTGTGGCCAAGAAACATTGTGATGTTCAGTAAATGCCTTGAGTTGTTCTGGAGTGTCGTATCCAGGATCCACTGTGATCGACAAAAATTTGACCTCGCGGGCATCAGATTCTGACAAACCGTCTTGAACCAACTTAAGAGACTGAGTGATTACTGGGCAAACATCAGGGCAGCGCGTGAATACGAACGCAACGACATGAACATCATTCAAGCTTTGAGAAAAGGTGAAATTCGAGTTGTCTTGGTCTACAAGCGTAAAATCAACTACTTCAGCTCGGGATAATTGATGCCCGGTATATGCGGATGAAATAGGCGTCGATGCGAGGAATAAGAGAAGAGCAGCAACAGCCACTAACCCACTTTTTCTGTCCATGATTATCTCTAATGGCCAGAGGTTATCAACCCTTTCAACTAAAGGATGGTGGTGCATTAACGAGTCTCGGCGTAATCCCAATTAGGTGTGCACCAACTTGGTAGGTCTGTTACACCTGCTGGATTGGATAATCCAATACCCCAAAGCATCAACAAAACAAACAAAACCGGAAATAAAGCAGTCCGGGTGTAAATTCGAGGGTCGTCCTTCAAGTGCATAAAGAAGGCAGCAATCCCGAAACCTTTGATGATTCCAACAACGATTAGAATGAGCCAAACAGACATTTTAGTAATCGCAATATCAGTTCCAGGAATGACATCAAAGAAAACCGCTCCAACTTCAAACAGAGTAAAGAACATCAAAACAATGAAATTCCAAAAGTAGATGTCTTTGCCCATAAATTCAACATGCTCGCCCATTTTCTCACCTCAATACAAATAGAATGCTGGGAATATAACAACCCAAGCAAGATCAACAAAGTGCCAGTAGAGACCAAAGTATTCGATTCCCTGGGCATTGTCTTCGTCAAAGCCGACAGTATCAGCCTTGAAAACAAGATACAACATCACGAGCAAGCCAATGAAGACGTGCAAACCGTGAGCGCCGGTTGCTATGTAGAAAATGGATCCTTGAACGGTTCCCACATCGAATCCTTCAGCCACCAGATGGCTCCATTCAACAAGCTTGAGCACGATGAACAGCGAACCCAAGGCAAGTGTTGCGATGAGATAGTTTCGTACGGCAGCCTTGCGAGTGGGCATCAATTTACCCATGAAGCCAGATGAAGGTTCCCAGTTTGCATCCTTGGCGGTCTTGAGTGCCAAAACGATAGTGTATGACGAAATAATCAGAGCGAAAGTATTGATTGCACCTGGCATCAAAGTTGCTACATCATAACGCAGCAGGTCTGATGCGGTAACAACTGTTCCTTCTGGAACATCCTTGCACGCTTCAACACCGTCGCGTATTGCCCAATCGGTACACCATTCTGTTCGCATTCGAAGGTAGGATGAAAAGAATGTAGCGAAGACCATGATTTCTGACATGATAAACACCCAGAGGCCGGCTTTACGAATGTGCTCGCCTTCAAACGGATACGAAGTTGCTATCTGTTCGCCATGGCCAACAAATGGTAAATCTTCGAACCACCAATTCGATACGGCTACCATGATTGTCACAAGTCCTACCGAACTTAGAGCGAGCATACCTAAATCTGCAGAAACCTCTGAATTCAAGAGTGCCTTACACGCAACGACAAAATCAGGGAATCCCATCAAGAAAAGCAGGATACCAAAAGCAAAAATAATCGGAGAAGAAGAACCATGATGTTCATGGTCATCATGGCCATCACCGTGGTCTGCTTCAGGTTTACTTGCGTTGAGGAAACCACCGATGCCGATGAATGATGCATAGGTAATCGACATCAGAAGAATCGTTATTCCAGCGACCCTGTATGTGAGATACGACAAATGAGCATCAACTTCCTCATGATGCATGTGGTCGAGGTGCTTTGCATCCGCTTCGGTAATGTTACCTTGAGCCGCAAGCACTTCTTCTTCATGGTGATAGTCATCCTCCAATTGCTTCCAAGTTTCATGCTTACCCTCGGCAATGGCGACTCCGAGGGTTGCAAACAGTAAGACACCGATGGTGAGGATAATGCCTCCCATCATGACTGCGCGCATCCATATTCCGTTCTCTACATGAGAGCCGTGTCCACTCATTCTTCCGCCCCCTTAGGTGTGGCCTTCCACATCATCTCACCAATGGATTTCTTGTCCGAATGATGACCGTGGTCTTCATTCTTATCTCCTTGTTCACCTTTGAGTGTTGTGTGGAAGTAGTCGCCCTCCTTGAATGATGGAGTCGGAGGAGGTGAGGTTGTGGCCCATTCGAGAGACCAACCGCCCCATGGATCGTTACCTGCAGGCTCACCGCTTCTGTTGGACTTAATGATATTCCAGACTAGCAGAAGTTGGCTTAGTCCAAAGATGAACGAGAATATGCTCACAGCCATATTGTACTCAGCAAAACCACTCTCGACTGTGTAACTGTGTGTACGTCTTGGCATACCCATTATTCCCAAAGCGTGCATGGGCCAAAAGGTTGCATTGTAAGCAGAGAATCCAATCAAGAAATGCCAAAGCCCGAGTGTTTCATCGAGTTTTCTACCGGTCGCTTTAGGATACCAGTAGTACACTCCTGAAAACAGTGCAAAGACAGTTCCACCAATAAACACATAATGGAAGTGGGCGACAACGAAGTACGAATCGTGGAAGTGTATGTCCATACCTGCCACAGGGAAGAACATGCCTGAAATTCCCCCTAGTGTGAACGTAATGAGGAATCCTAGCGACCACAGCGTATGCGTTCTCATGACGAGGCTACCGCCCCAAAGAGTTGCGAGCCAATTGAATATTTTCGCACCAGTAGGAATCGCTACTGCCATCGTAGTAATCATGAAGGCAGCTCGCCAGAACGGGTCCATACCTGAAGTCAACATGTGATGACCCCAAACAATGAATCCAACGATGCCAATTCCCGCCATTGCGATAACCATCGATTTGTAACCAAAAATAGATCGCCGGGCGCTGGTTGCCAAAACCTCGGAAACTATGCCGAAAGCGGGCACAATAACGACGTAAACTTCAGGATGGCCGAAGAACCAGAACAAATGCTGGAACAACAGGCTATCGCCACCCGAAGTGAAGAACACAGTCCCAACAGTATGGTCAAACAGTAGGAATGCAACACCGATAATGAAGGCTGGAAGGGACATATACAACATGAATACACTGACGAAGACTGACCAAGAAAACAGTGGCATTTTCATCCACCCTACTCCGGGCGCTCGCATGGTAAACACGGTCGTTATGAAATTTACACCGCCAAGAGTTGACGATGCGCCGAGCATCAGCATTCCGGAAATAAACGCTGTAGTGCCCGGATTGGAGCCGTATTGAGCCATTTCGGCGCCAAGGTTAGATTCTGTTAGGGATGAATAAGGCGGGTACATAACCCAAGTGATATCTGCACCTTCACCAGACCAAATTCCGGTATAGATGAGTGGGCTGGAGAACACCAAGAGCCAGAGGCCCATTGCATTGATTCGTGGGAAAGCCAAATCCTTCGCTCCAATCTGCAGAGGCAAAACATAATTCATAAATCCAGCAATCATTGGCATTGCTGCAAGGAAAATCATTGTCGTACCGTGCAGGGTGAAGAATGAATTGTATTCAGTTTCGGTCAGGAATGAATTTTCTGGCAATGCCAACTGTATTCGGAACAGTAGAGCAAGGACGCCACCCACCAAGAAGAATGTGAAGCCATACAAGAAATACAGAATTCCTACTTCCTTGTGATCGGTAGTGGTCAACCAAGGCTTAAGGTAAGACCAAAAATTGGTGATGGTGAAGGTTTCAGGGGACCGAGTGAAAAAGACCCACATGACGCCAAGAAGAACCATTCCAAGGGACAAGCCAATTGCAGTAAGCAGAACCACCAATGCTCGGGCAGTAGGGCCCACATCTCCAGCGTTGATTCCAGGAATTACAAGGTCTGCTTGGTTCCAATAATCTCCACCTGAGCCGGCCCCGCCGTTGACAGCGTTACCATAGATTGTGAATTCGACAACTTTGGAGTCATCAGCAGGAGCGACCCATTCAAAGTCCCAAGTTCGTACAGCATTACCTGCTGCAGTGTGCGTAAGACCGCCGTCCATTTCATGGCCTAACGTCTCATCGACAGTTGACACCATACCACCGGTCGATAGGATTCGGAAACCGCCAGCGTGGCCGTTCCAACCTGTACCGTCAGCCTCAGTAACTCCGCCGTTGTAAAGCTCCATCACATCGTTTTGAACAGTGACTGTGAACGTGTAGGTTTCACTGGCATTGAATGCATCAGGGAGGCCTGTGACAAGAACATCAGTATCAGAAGCAGCACCACCGTGGCAGCTGCAACCGCCGTCTGCGGCACTACCAATTCCAGTAGGCATTGCTTCAAACTGTGGCGCGGCAACCAGCATGAGCAAAATCAATGCTAGGACGGTGATTCTTTTCTGCATCAGTCCTCATCTCCTGTTGAAGCGTTGTCTGAGTGTGAAGTTGTCTTCTGAATTCCTTTGTCCACATCACAATTTGAACCATCACGAGCGACAATGTCGATAGCACCAATCATCTTTGAATGGTCTAAACCGCAGTATTCAGCACAACGAATCGGGAATGTACCGTCATCATCGGGTGTGAACGTCATAACAGTGCCGCCTTCAAGGCCTGGCACCAGGTCTTCTTTGACACCCCATTCGGGCAGCCAGAAAGAATGTTGAACACCCACATAGGCAGGGTTTGATTCGTCATGAGGTCGTGAATAGAGGTCGAGTGTGGAGGATTCATCGCAGGGGATAATGAGATGTTGCCCGCCTGCTGTTGAAAGGACCGAGTCCACAGGGAGATGCTCCCATGTGTGTAGTAAATTCTTGTCTGCATCAAACACCGTTACGACACTGTGAAGATTTGCATCAAAGTATTTGCCGGAAATGGTAAGCATTTCCGCAGCTAAGTCCATTGAGTATTCTTGTTCGACTCCATCGACTGAAACGGTTACATTCGTGGCATCAGAGCCGTGAGCGTGAACCATAAGTGTCCCGTTAGAACCCCAGTCAACATTAACATTGGTTGCTCTTGGGTCATCCTCCCAAGTAAGGGAGTCTTGGTAGTGGAACTCCCAAAACCATTGCTTCCCAACGACATCGACATTGAATGTGTCTTCATCGGCTGGAATAGTCCAGACAGATGTGTTTGAGGCAAGGGCCATCATCGTAAGCCAGACCACGAGAATCGTTGGCAATACATAGAACATAACTTCGAGTTTTGTGTTATGGCTATCAACGGGAAATGAACCAACTTCAATATGGTACTTTTCCATATTCTCCACTGGTTCGACACCGTCTCGGTATCGAATCATTGCTAGGAACATCCAGCCGAAGGTCAAGATACCAACAACGATACTCCAAAACATATATTTGTCATACAGGACATTGAAAACAGTGTCTTCAGCAGGCATAGTCACCCTCAAAGTTAGGGCCGGAGATACCTCCCTTAAACCCTTGGAGAATGCGACATGGTGGCACCTCGGTTTTGATGTCAAATGACATGCTCGCAGTCTAGCGAATGGCTGACCACAGATAGAGTTCGTAATCCGGCCTTATTAAGGCTTGTTTTTGGAGGCCGAATAAGCCGAGCATTGTCAAGTTGATATATGTCGAACAAAAGTAGTAAATTAACCGAGTTATTCACTCTATTTGGCGTAAGGGGGGAGCAGGATGAGAGACCAAAAACATCGTTCCCCACTTGGCAGCGGTAATGCTGCTCAACGGTTTGCCATAGCAGGAATGGCTCTAGGTGAGGCAAGAAAGAAAAATCGAGAGGAAAATTGGCCGATCGTTGTTGAAGGAAAAAGAGACCGCTTGGCGTTAGAATCACTGAAATTTACCGGACCTATAGAGGTTCTAAACCGTGGATGGGCCATCGGTCGCTTCGTTGCATATCTCTACGAAAAATACGGTACAAGAGATGCCTTTGGAGGGCCCGCAATTTGTATGTTGATGGACTGGGACCGAACCGGAGGGCAACTGCAAAAGAAGTTGACTGACCGATTAGAAAGTTTAGATGTGAAAGTGGGCGATGTGCTGAGAAAGCATTTGCTCAAAGCTCTCAAACCTGAAACTCGGGTTGTTGAATCAATGAGTAGCCTGGTTGAAGAGTTGCTACCTTTTGTCGACCAAGAAGACCACCAGTTTTCACACGATTCATGAATCGACCGGAGGTTTAGGCATTCCGTCCTCTTTTACCGTGTTGAGGACAACATGCGTATAGGAGCGAGAAACTCCGTCGAGAGTGAAGACTGTCTTTGTTAGGTCGTCGAGATCTTCACGATTCTTCACGCGGGCCAATACCATTGAATCCCAGTCTCCCGTAACATCGTAAACGGCGAAAACTCTAGGATCAGCAGCAATCCTACGTTGCACATCAATCATCCTGCCCTTGACAATTGTTAGACCAGCCATAATCGTCATACTCCAACCCATTGAAGCAGGATCAAGGACGACACTGTATCCTTTAATCAACCCCATATTTTCCATCCGGCGAATTCGATTAAGAACGGTGCCTTGAGCGATGCCAACTCTACGGGCTAGAGCACGTTGACTGATTCGAGCATCCTCAAGCATTGCCGCTAACAGCGCTCGGTCAGTGCCATCAAGGTTCATCATGCTCACCATCCTTTCCTTGTTGGTCGTTGGTTTCAACACTTTCCCTTTCAAATTTAGAAAATTCATTGGGGTTGATGAGACGTAAGTACTGAGTCCAACTTCCAAGTTCGTCTACCTCAAGTGAGAGGGATACTTGGCAGTCGCATGACTGTATCTCTCGAAAACGCAAAGTGAACTCGTATAGAGAGTCACTCGGGATTCGTTTGGATTTAAATCCGCCCTTGACCCCCCAAGGCGAGTCGGCTTGACACGACTTCAAATGGACCGGCAATGTTCCTGATTTGAAAGAAAATTGTGCCACTGGAGGATGTATTGACTTCCAAGAAGCGGTGAGTTTCGGCATCCCTTTTTCTCTTTTCATCGCATTCACAACTGCGCTTGAAGCCAAAACTCCCGAAAGCACAAGCAAAAATAGAGGTAGGGCAAAATCTCCGGGGGTGCTTGAATGCCATCTGTTTGGAAGAGGTTCATGGTACAAAGCCAAGAGTCGGTTTGTCGTATCGCCTTCAACCTCGCCAAAGAAAGCAAGCGTTATGTGCCAGCCGTACGGGTTTTCCTCCAAATCAACACCGGCTGCAATCAGATGTTCAGCAGAGAGTTCCCATGTTATGGCGGTCTTGTTTCCTTTTTGATTTGAAAATCGTATTTCTGGTTGCATGTCCCGTACAAGATGGTGGGTTTTGCGTTCGTGTTGGTCCGTAGCAACGTCTTCAGATAGGTAGATGTACAATATCGTGTTGTTACTCAAATTGACCAATGTAGTCATTTCAACGGGTACCCGTACAAACCATTGGCCTTGTTCGTTACTCACAATTTCTATCGAACCTTCCAGCGTTAGTGCTGTTTGCTGTTTAGTATGCTGTCGGCCAAGAACAATCCCCTCAGCAACATTTTGATTCTCAACAGCAACTTCGTTAAACAATGCAGTTGTTCCATTTTCAAGATTGAGTTCACCAAATCGAGCTTGGGCATCATCATCGGGCCAATCCGAATTCGTTTCATCACTCCACTTCCACCATGATAATTGAACCACCTCTGAAGATTCTGTATGAGTGTAAGGCCCCTCTTTTGAAAGGAACTTCTCATACAACACGACCTGTGAGTCCAATTGCTCTGAAAGGGAAGTTGATGCAACCAAATCTAAATTCGATTCGCCCTCGTTCGCTGAAATTGGAGGAATGAGTAAAAGCATCGCTACCACAATTAACAACAAATAGGTGCGCATTATTCTTCCTCCGAACTGTTTAGATTGAAGGGGAGTCCGATTTTGAGCCTCAAAATATCACGGCCCTTATCGTCCATCATCAGGGTTAATCGAGCACCTGCCCAAGCAGAAATGAGTTCCTCTCCAACAGGCAGTTCACATGAGAGAAGTATGGGGCCGGTTGCATCAATCGAGGGGTGCTTATCGTTGTATTCCTCCATCATCGGAGCCCAACCCTCCAGCAATTGAGATAAAACCTCTGGCGACACAGGGTACTTTGAGGAACGAATAACAGACTGAAGTCTCGGAATTGCTTCCTGGCGTGTACGCCAATCACCTTTCTTCTTGGTAAATGCCGGTAGTCCCGCATGAATTAATTTGAGAGGGTGGAAGGTCCCCTCAGGCCAGAGATTACCTCTTTTATTCGGGCATTGTTGATTGAATATTCGTTCCTCAACCATTTTCGGAGCAATGTTGAGGCGTCTCCCCCGAATCCACCATGACCATTCTCCTGCTTCAATTCCATATCGGGAGGCGGCTTCAGCGATTATTTCGTTGGGTGCAGAATAAATCGTATGGCGGTTTGGTTGTGGGTGGTCCAGTATGAGAGGGACCCAACCTGAGACGAGAGATGGTTGTCGTTTCCGAATAAATGTCCGAGCGACTGCTTCGGGTGTTGCTTCATTACGATGACGGAAAAGGGCAACAAAAAACCCGCCCGTATCGTTATCGTGATGAGCAAGACGGCGACATTTACCGAGTTGTTCTTCAATCGCTAATTCTTGTTCTGTGTCGATGTGCTCATCAAAATGGCTTGCCCAGTGTCGACGAGCTGCAGGACTAAGATGAGATGGATTGAGGAAAGGAACCTCGGGAACATCATCAGTTCTGGCAATCGGGTTACCCGTCTCATCAAGTACATCCCAGTCAGAAAGCCCTTCTCGTAAGGTTAGCTCTGGAAATTTCTCTTGGCTGACATTAATGAGTTCGAGAAAAGGCATGTCGCGCAGGAGTTGAGCAACCACAGCTTCATTTTCACAGGGATCGATACTGCAGGTCGAATAGACAAGTTTGCCACCGGGCCTCAACAAATTAGCCCCTCGGGTTGTGATTTCTACTTGAAGTCGGAACAGGGTCCGGCTTTCTTTCGGCGACCACTTCCACCACACATTTCTGTTCTTGCGCGAAGTAGCAGAACCTGTACAAGGAACATCTGCAACAACACCATCGTAACCTGGAGGTGGAATTCTCCCCATGTGGCGGCCATCCTGTTGATTGATGAGCATGTTAGAAAGAGACAGTCGCCCTCTATTCGAGACCAGCATATTAGCTCGGCCCGAAATTGGTTCGTTAGCAACAACAACGCCTGTTGGAGCGATAACTTCAGCGATTTGAGTAGCTTTAGAACCGGGTGCTGCGCACAAATCGAGAAGGAGTTGGCCTGGTTGAGGGTCCAGCACCACAACCGGAAGCATGCTGGCGGCCTCTTGACGAGTGATTCTGCCGGTCTCGTGCAGAAGGCCAAGCAAATGTTTGCTGTATGCATCTGGCGCTTGTCCTCGAGCAAAAGGCATCTGCCAAGCAAATCCATTTTCTGCCCATTCTAAGGGCTGGCCTCCAAGCTCTCTCAACAACGATTCTGTCCACTGTCTATCGCTTCTGTCATGCGTTATTCGCAGAGTTTCAGGAAGAGGTGATGTCGCACATTCAAGCCATGTTTCAGAATGGTATCCAAGGTAAGTTGCTAAGTTCGACAAGGGCGTATCTCGTGCAACGACAAGTAAGTCCTGTTCTTGCCACTCGTCACGGGACATGTCCTGCGGGTCGCGACACCTGTCTATGTTGCTTCCGCCATGCTCAAGGGCTTGGCCCTCACCCACTGGACCATGTTGGCTGATACGATGCCGTGGTTTTTACCCGTGTTCGTCTTCAGTTTGATGGCTTGGGTCTTTTACAACCCTATTGAGAAACGACTGAAAGGATATGATAATCGTAATTGGGACAAAGTGGCTTTGCTACTTCGCTGGCTACCACCAACCCAAGTCTTAATCATGATATTTTACCGAATTCAAGCCATCATCACAAGAAACATGTCTCACAATGAAATAGCCCGGTACTTAGGCGTAGGTAATTTTTCGAGCCAAGATTTCAAACTCTTGTTTACCGGCGATGGAGGTATTGAAATCATGGCATTCCTCGCACTAACCTTTGCAATAATTTCCGATAAATTACCGAGTTTGAAAGATGTTCGTAAAGAACTAAAAACGGCCTTTAGGAATCGAATTATGCTGTTTTCTGCCTTATTCTTACTCACTTCCTCTGCACTTCTTTTTCCAGAGGACGCTTATTCTAAGTCTAACCTTCTCCCAACACAACCGGTTGGAGATGTTCCAGAGTGGAGCGCCTTCATTATTGTCGGATTGATCTTTGTATTGGTGATGTTCAGCGGTGAGTTATTTGCAATCACTACCTTGTTTTTATCGGGAAAATCCTTCGACAAGCTCTCTATTCGCGCACAATCGAAAATCTTCCTTTTGTGTGTATTTTCCTTAACCTTCCTTTCATCTCAGTTCGATTTCAACAAAACCGGAGTTCAACAACTCATTGAAGGCGATTTATCTTTACCGCTGACGCTTCTGATTCATCTCGGGTTTTGCTTTGCCTTTATTTTACAACCATCCGTACGTTTTGATGCTGAATTAAACCACGGAGAAAATCGTAGTGCAGGCATTCTCATCTTATCTGCTGCATTCGGATTGATAACAATCGTACTGACGTCACTCCACTTGAACGCCATCGATGTATTTGGAAATCACTTGGGGCCGTACACTTTTGGAATGTGGATTGCAACAGTAACCATCACAGCGACGATGGTTGTCCAATTCTTACCCACACTCGGCTTTGACGCAGCCCCACGACCAGAAATGTGGTGGATGAAAATGACCTTTGTTTTCGCTCCAGTTTTTATCTCAATGTTTACGCCATTTGCGTTATACCTCATCCCTGCGATTTGGATTGCTCTTCCGTGGTCGTCTCTGGCTCCCTGGGTCATCGAAAAAGACAGCCCGACGCCATCTCGGTCTTTTGTGCTAATTCCGTTCCTCATTGCGGCGGTTGCATGTTCAATTGTGCCGTTTTTTTCATCAAAGCCGCTATTTGCTGCATTAACGATTGGATGGATTCCCGGGGCAATCGCTTCAATTGGTTTGATGTTGCATGTTCGAAATCTCTCAGCCACAGAGAAATAATTTACTCCTCACTCAATTCTGATTCAAGGACGGCTGCCTCGAGTTCAGCCCATGCAGAGCCAACGCTAGCCTCGTTACGAGTTGTTTCAAGTTCACTGTGAACTCGTTCAATGAGTTGTTGATCGTCTTCGGACGGAAATGATTTGGATAGGATGCCCTGGCCAGCCATGATTGAACGGGAAACTGCAATGAAAAGAAAACCGAAAATCGGAAAAAGTATCCCAGCTCCGAATTCGTCTGTTGAAATTCGTCCTAAAAGAAAACCGAAACCTGTAATGAGAAAGCAGCCGATGCCGGTACCGAACAAAAGCGTCGATGCCGCTTGAGAAGGGTTACTCATAGTACGGCCGTAAAGGAACAAGGAAATGAACCCAACGCACGAAACATCAGTATGTTTCTCGCATAAGTTTGTGAATTTTGTAGGGGAGCAGGGCCCGATTAACCGGAGTTACTTCTAGGATTCGGCCATCATCACGGCGGCGTATATCTTGCAGGAGCGGGTGTCGGCTTTTCTTGTGAAGAGTAAGAAGCGTTGGCTTGTCAACCTCAAGTGCACTGCGGACTGTGTTTACAAAAGCCTCGCTCTCTACAGCAAATTTTCCGATTTCGTCAATGACAAGGACTTCGCATTGATCTCGAGCATATTCAATAGCAGGAATAGAAATTTCTTCTAAGGCCTCGGTATCGATGCCATAACCAAGAACACGTAGGCGGGAATCAATGTTCTTATGAGCCATGATTGCATTTTCGCCGGTGACTATATTGAACACGCTGTAACCGAGGCGTTCGCTACCATCCATGATTGGCTCAGTACGCATTCCGCCGATAATAGGAGCGTCGGTAAGACTTCCACGAAGTTGAATTTCCCGGGTTCGCTCATCACGAAGCATTTCCAGAACTTTTTCCATAACAGCAGATTTACCGCTACGGGGTAAACCAGTTATGCCGATCTTCGGATGAATGCCCATATAACTCACTCCGCTCAATCGCTACATGCATTCCAGTGGCTTATCAGTAATAAACAATGTCGTACCCTTAACCGTCTGAAATGGTTTGTAACGGGTAAAATGAATGGTGAACGATGCAGTATTACTGTGCGGAAATTACAATTTCCGGTATTTCTGAAACTATTTCAAGTGGCAGCATTTCTAATTCATAATTGTTGACATTGTTGTTTGCTGACCAAGCACGAGCCCATTCATCCAGGTCGTTAGCATTGAGTAATTCGCACATCCAGTGGAGAGCCTTTTCCAAAGTTCCGTGACTGTTGACAAGGCGTGCTTGGATATCAGAGTGTAGTTCAATGTGATTGACACTGTTACCAAGTACGCAACCAGCGGGTATAACTGCCCATCTTAAGCGGCGCTCTTGGTGAGCATTTACTATCGCTTGGCAAGCAAGTCGCGGGCCGTACTTTGGGTCTGGTCCGCCGCACCACATTGCCAGTTGGCGTTCGTTCGCTCTCGAAGGGATATCGGTTCTAAACGCAGGATGGCGAACGAATACTTGGCCATCTTCGTCTTCTGAAAAGTGTACTCCGCGTATGAATGGGCGAGAACCGCGTCCTTTTACCCAAGTCTCGATGGATTTGGAATGCGCAGTTTGGTCGATTTCTCCAACCCGCACACGTACAGTATGGCCGTTGGTTGCAATAGCATGTTGTGGTTCTCCCATCCGAGGGAGGGATGCTAGTCGATCGAGAATCTCGAGTGTTTGTTTGCGTTCAACTCTGTCGCGAGGTAGTCGAGGGATAGCCCATGTATCCTTCGCCCAAGACATCCACCGATCGGTTTGCATTTCAAACGAAGGGACTCTGTTGGAAAGGCCTTGCTGGTCTCGACGCAGGTCTGCACGACTGATTGGTCCGAAAATAACCAATTTTTCAGAATCTTGCTTTGCTGTAATTCCTAGAACGGCAACACCTTGAGTCATGCCCGGGAACAAATGGTTGGCTTCTTCAATTGCCCAAATATCACTCCACCCGTGTTTTTCGACCAAAAGTTGGCGCAATGGATGAGATGATTGCTCCCGTAGGATGCTGTCAGGCGCGATGAGGCGTAGGCGCCCTCCTTGCTCCAAAATTTGAAGGCCGCGTTCGATAAACAAACGATAGAGGTTAACATTGCCTCTCATCGTGGAAAATCGCTGGACGCCATTATCACTCAGCGCCCGAAGTTGTTCCCCGAGTTCGCGTCGCAACTTGCTGCCTTCTTCCATTCCCCTGAATCGGTCTTTGATTCTTAACCACGGAGGATTGGTAACAATTAATCGTGGCGCTTGCTCCCACAACCACTCGCCCTGTAATGTGTCGCCACAACGAACGGCCTGCCTGAATAATTCCTCAGCTTCCTTGCGTGGGAGGCAGCCCGGCTTATTCGACTTCAAGCTGACTAGGTCGAAACGTATACATTCAAGGAGCAGCCTTTGGCGAGTTGATTTAACCACCAATTCATCATTATCAAGCAGTTGAAAAGATGATAGAAGGAGGCGCGTGTCAGCAATTTTACGCTCCTCGGTACTATCGGAATGGCTCTCCGCATGCCTGCGTATCAGCCGAGCATGGAATATTCCGCCACCACACGAGGTATCTGCAACAGGGAGTGGGATGCCACTGAGCGTTCGAAGACCTTGTTCGACTCGTTCAAATTCCAACTCATCGTCGACCTCTGGCTCTTGAGCGTGTTGAGGGAGATTCAACTTCTCAATGTGCTGGCGAAAGCCCGGGGGTAAGTTGTTCAAATGCATTGAAGATGTTTGAGTTGGAGTCTTGGGCCGAGTTAAACTTTCAAGTAACTCAGAAGCAATTACGGCATCTGCCAATCGCGGTGGCGTAGGGTGCGCCCCTCGTGGAGAACGTCCATCTGCTTCAGCATCATGCCGAGCGAGAAGATGGTCGAGGACATGCCCAGGATCGGTGAGGAGGTTCGCCGGCAGAGTTGGCCAGTCTTCTGGCAAAAGTGCAGCAATTGGTTGGTGAACTAAGAGAGATTTTTCCCACGCAGCAAGCCACATTTGAATTTGTTCAGTGCGGTCTTCGAGACATCTGTCTAGTCGTGCATACCATCCGCTAACTCCGCTCTGCATGGGCCCCACCTATTCTAGCGGGCTGGCTTGTCCGGTTTGAATGTGACCCTTCGTAATAGGGTTTTCAAATCCCCAAAAAAAAATAGATTTTAGACTAGCCCTAGGTGTTGAAAACTCTTGTTATGCCATTCCCATCCAGCCTTTACCCATTCAAAAAGTTCCGACAGTTCACTCTTACGAACTCCGGCTGCTTTCGCAAGAGCTTTGATGACTTTTAGTTCCGAAGAATCATATTCTCCGTCAACTGCAGCAACGAGTATTGCATCGCGAAGTGCGACCTTCAGTACAATAGGATTTAATTTGGAGATGACAAGTTCTAAATTCGGTGGTTTTTCAAGCATATTGCGGATATCAACGCGCATTTCAGGGTGCATCATACTTCGGCCCATGAGCGCTTCAATAATTGCAAGCTCCTCCTTGACCAAAGCGCCATCTGCTGAAGCAATAATGACCATTATTTCCGCATAGCCTTTGACATCTTCTTGTGCAAAGTCTACTGCAAGATCGAGATACACGCACTTCACTCCGATATTTCATTCAAAATATCGTACCCTTTCTGCATCCAAAGGTAACCTTCCGAAGTCCAGTTTAGAAGTCGTTCCAGCGATTCTGGAGCCCATCCAAAATATTCGATGATGGATTGAAGCACTTCTTTTTCGTCATCATCCACATTTCCATCTGCGGATGCCATAAGGGTTGCATCGCGCAATGCTAGTCGAGCTGCTTCTTCGCCCATGCCCTCCAAACATTCTTCCAACTGCGGGGGTGTTTTCAGCGCATTTCGAATCGACTTTCTTTGAACAGGAGAAAGTAGTGCAGTACCAAGACGTTGTTCAAACATCGCCATTTCATCTACAGTCAATTCATTATCAACACGAGTCATGTAAGCCAAAAGACGAGCATAAGCAAAGCGTTCATCGCGAGGGAGTTTGTGTACAGTGTCGGGCAGCATTATACCTCCGTATTCGACATAGCCTTAGAACCCAACGCCGTTCTTGCAACCCTTCTGCTCCTTTTTGAATGCATGAGGGGCAATGCAAGCCTTGATGACTGAGTGGTGTTTATCATGCCCATGGAAGTAAGTTTGAATGTGCTTGGGCTTCCCCTCGATACATGCTCATGTGACCCGATGACTGGCTGGTACCGGGACGGGTCTTGCAACACTGATGACAGTGATCGTGGTTCTCACACTGTGTGTTGCGTTGTAACCAAAGATTTTCTAGAATTTGCTAAATCACAAGGCAACGACCTTATCACTCCAGCGCCACAATTCTCTTTCCCTGGACTCAAGCCTGGAGATTCTTGGTGTGTCTGTGCTCGGACATGGTTGGCCGCCCTCCAAGCAGGTCTTGGCTGTCCTATCGACTTGGAAGCAACACATCAAAAGGCGCTTGAAGTCGTCAGTATCGAGCTTCTCGAAACACATGCAGTTTAGTCATCATCCACTTTGTACTGGAAAACAAAAATTCTCATGATGGCCCAAATAATCAAGCCCCAAGCAATCATATTGGCAATTCCCAACAATCGTAAAGTCTGACCTCCTTGTGAGGCAACTAAACCAATGGTATACGTTGAACCTGTGAGACTGAAGGCGTATGCTCCTGTCGATGACCCAATGGTCCACTGTACAGATTTTCTTTTATCGAAAGTAAACCATCGGTGCACGAAATGTGCTATGAACGATGTGAGAGCCCAAGCGGCACCCCATGAAAATTGTACACTCACTTTAGTGTCCGAAGCAAAGAATCGAAATAACTCCCATAAAACAAAGAAAATGATGCTGTTAAATGCCCCTGCTAACGCAAACCTTTGGAGAGACCCGCGTGGTGCAACTCTAGACAAATACCATTCAGGTTCAACTTCAATCATCATTCGTCACAACATCGCTTGCTTTGCCGGTCAGAATTGACCTCAATCGCTCATTATCATTCCGCATTGCATCCATCCATTCGTATTTGCAATCCAGTTCATCCGCAAGAACGCCTAATGCAAGAGAGTCTTTCGGTAAACATTTACCACCAAAACCGCGATAGAGACCGAATATCGGGTCTAAGTGAGATGGGCCAATTGGTTGGGCTTGGTCTGCTGTAATTATATCTCGAATGGTATACCAGTCTTCACCAAGTGCTTGACAAATATCAAACAGTTGATTGGCAAACGTCACCTTCATTGCATAAAATGTATTTTTGGTATACTTTACCAATTCTGCTTGTGTTGGCGTAACTTGGAAGGTCTGGTCTTTTCTCAAAACACCGGCTTCCCTGTGCTGCTGAAAAACGCGCTCGGCAACATCAGCATGATAGGTTCCACAAACTAATATATCCTGGTTTGAGAAGTCCTCCAAACGTTGACGTTCCACGAGAAATTCGGGGGAATACGCAATCTTCAGATGCGGGTATTGTTCATGGTACCGTTGAGTTGTTCCAGGTACTACGGTACTCTTTATCACGGCAGTAAATCCACTTGGAAGTGCGTCCAAGGTCATCTCAACAATACTTGTGTCACATGCTCCTGTTTCTGGATGAGGGGGTGTTGGGACAGCAATATATGCAAAATCAACATTCTCGGTGACGATGGATAACTCAGTTCCCCGAGCAGGGTCATGAACAAACAATTCGTGAGCACTGGAGAAGCAATGTTCAATTGCTCCTCCGACCATTCCTGCACCGATTATTCCAACCTTCATATTCCAAGGGCAGTAGCCGTAGGTCTTGATTGTAATGCAACTCTATCGGTGGGGATGAGGGTTTAGTTTGCCATCTTTGGCCATCTGCCCGGCCAACAGAAGAGAATCAGGTGTGCCACAATCAACCCATGTCTCATGCCCGACACTGAGTAAACTTGCTTTACCCAAACGAACATATTGGCGGGTTACATCAGAGATTGAGACATTTTGTCCGTGCTCTGTAACTGCAGAATCGAGGTGTTCCCAAAAATTCTCATCGAAAAGATAGATTCCCCCAATGGCGAGATTCGACGGGGGATTTGTGGGTTTCTCAACAATATCTGTTACCTTGCCATTTTCATCGGTGACTGCAACGCCGAATGCTTGTGGATTCTCTTCTTCACGCGCCAAAAGGACACATCCCGGGCTTTTTTCTGAGGTTTCAAAACGGGCGACTTCATCAGCAAGTTCGAGAGTTGTAATGTTGTCAGAAAAATAAACCAGCATTCGGCAGTCTTGATTGTATGGACGGGCAAGGTTGAGTGCTGCTGCAACACCTTGTGGCTCCTCTTCAAGGACATAGTGGATTTTCTCACCGCTCATGCCAGAGCCGACATGTTTAGCAATCTGTCCGATAAATTGATTGGAGACAATGGTGATGTTTTGAATTCCCGCTCTTCGTATGGTACCCAATGCAAAATCAATCACTGGGCGATTGTGAAGTGGTAAAAGGGTCTTTTGGGTGTAGTGAGTAAAGGGGTGTAATCGACTTCCGTGCCCGCCTGCGACCAATATGGCGGTTGTCAACATACTTAGACGGAAAGGGTTGTACTTATTGTGCTTGCCTCACAATTCATCATCATCCTCAACAGAATCCATCAATGCTTGAACTGCATCGGGTTTAGCATTCTTTTCAAACCAGTCAGTGCGGACCAAATCTCCGAGACGTTCGACTCCTGCCTCAATGAGATCGGCATCTTTTGATTCGGCGTCATGCCAACGCTTTTCTGCCATTGTTTCATACCGTAGATTCGCTTCGTTTACCAACAACTCAGATGGGCGAAGATCATCCTCTAACCCATCGTATACTGATTCAGATAATGCTGAGTCTCTACGTGGAAGGCTATCACTCAATAGCGACTCCGTTTTTCCAGATGTGAATCCTTTTTCGTCCGAGCCGCGATTGCGCTGTTGAGTTTTTGAAACTTGAACGGTTTCAAAAGCCCCTGAGAGTGCAGCATTCATAAGCATGTCAATTCGCGAATTACCGAATACTTCAGGATCGACTTCAAGTATAGCTAACAGTGAATCCATTCTCTCATCCGCACTTTTTTTTGCCTTGTAACTTACAAAAAGTATCGTAGTCAAAAGAACTATTGAGTAAATAATCAGTTGGGTTAGTGTACAGTCAGTGAATCTTACTAAGACAATAAGAATTAGAAGAGAACATGTGGACGCAACCCCTACAAATTGGTTAAGGCGTTGTTTTTTCTTGCCTTCTATTTTCATTTGCTGAAGGAAATAAGCCCCGGGGTCAAGCATTGTCATCCCTCATTTACCAAGTATCTTGCCGATTCGAATCCTGTACTCTTCTTCGTTCAAGTTTGGTTCCTTCCAACCCAAATCGGACACCGCCTGAATACGGCTCGCTTCGATACTGTTTGACATCCGTTCAAAGGCAAATTGTATCAGTAGTCCAAATACAAGTATGGCTGCGACTGCAAATTGCCAAAAGCCAGTGAAATACCAGATGCATCCGGAAATGACAAATCCTTGTCCAAAAGCAAATACTAACCGTGGCTTAAGTTTCTGCTTGGAATCTAACGTATCAAGAAGTCGCTGTGCTCCTTCTTTCTTCGTCGCCATGCACCGTCCAAGAGGCGGTTGGGTGTCAATATACCGGCATCAACTCAAAGGAACAAAACAGTCGTCGTCGATTTCCAGTAATGTGCCATTCATCAATGAGTAATCCAGTGCCTCGTCAATTTCCTCGGGACTAATGCCACTTGATGACAATTCCTTGAAAATTGACTCTAGAGTTGCACATGGAAGGCCTTTACCGAGTTCTGATTCAACGTGTATGAGAAGTTTTTGGCATACTACAGCCAACAATGGGTCGTCACTTTGATCGTCTGGCAGTAATTCGATGAAAGTGTTTACTGGATGGGGTGATTCTTCATCAATTGTAGAATGGGCATCTTGACTGCTTGCAGTTCGTTGCCCGAGCCCTTTCAAACTCGGATCTACTTCGAGGTCGAAGCAGTCGAAAATATTCCTTTGTTGCGGATCAAATCCAATTTTTTCATCCTCAAGCCTCCCTTGAATAGCTTGTAGCCGGTGAAGTCTCTGTTCGATGAGCATATGTTCTCGTCCCAAATCTCCACGAATGAGCTCCAGCATATTAGATGCCTGTTCACTCATCCAGTGTTCAAGAGTCCATTCTGGATTCAATCCGCTCATGACTTCAACAAGTTGTTGGACTTCGTAGGGCAACATATCAAGCGAAATTTGACCATCGGAAACTTTGTGCCTTTTGTCGCTCATGTTCAATACTCTCCTACTTGACGGCCTATGAATACTCGCGTTCAGTACGAACCTTTTGTTCCATTGCAGAAACCGTACGCTGTGCACATGCACGAGGTTGAAAGCGTTTCCACTGGTCAGATGCCTTTCTGCACTGCCAGTCGCAAAAATTGGACTCGGCTTGAAAAGGAATATCATTACTCAAAGGGGGGCGTATTCATGTAGGGGTTGCCCGTGCGAAAAAACATGGCTGACTATCGGATTGGCATTTTACCTGGCGATGGGACTGGCCGAGAAGTGGCCCTTGAAGCCCAACGTATTCTTGATACGATTGAGCAAAATACCAATCAAGGCTTTGAACAAACCGTTATTGAATGCGGTGGACAACTTTACAAAGAAACCGGCGAAGAATGGGCTGAGGGTTCATTCGACTTCTGCCGTGATGAAGCCGACGCACTTTACTTGGGTGCGATTGGATACCCCGGGGCCTTCTTACCTAACGGTGACCTTGCTGGTGGCTCGGTAATTCTTGGCCTCCGAAGCGGTCTGGACTTGTATGCAAACCTAAGGCCGATTAAACTCTATGAAGGCGTACCACACAAAGTACATGGTAAATTCACACAAATTTGGCAACCTGGTATGGTAGACATGACCATTCTGCGCGAAAACACTGAAGGGCTGTATCACTCCTTACTTCGGAGAAGTGCTGACCGAGCAATGGGTCGCCCACCTTATGAACCGCCAGAAATGACTTTCCCCGGACTCCAAGGTGAAATTGCCTACGATCCTCGACCGATTTCAGAACATGGAAGTGAACGACTTATTCGAATGGGTTTTGAAATTGCAGAAACACGCCATGGTGCGCCAATCGATGGTAAGAAGCGCGTTTCATGCATCGATAAATCAAACGTAACTCGAGGGTGTCAGTTGTTCCGAAGAACATTTGAGAAAGTAGCACAACATTATCCTGGAACGGAACTGGATTATGGATTCATTGACGCATTTACCCAGTGGCTCACCCGTAGCCCTGAAAGTTATGATGTGGTGGTAACATCCAATATGTTTGGAGATATTGCTACCGACCTAGGTGCGGTACTCCAAGGGGGCATGGGAATGGCTGCGTCAGGAAACATCGGTGATACAAATGCCTTCTTTGAACCGGTTCATGGCTCGTCCCCAAAGTATGCTGGAATGAACAAAGTTAATCCTATTGCTAGTATCAATTCGATTCAATTGATGATGGATTGGCTTGGAAGAAAAAATAACAACCAAGACCTCATTCAAATCGGCTCACTTATCGATGAAAGCGTTGCAGACCACCTTCGTGAAGGAAAGGGGCTTACCTATGACTTAGGCGGAGATGCCACATGCTCCGGAATCGGCGAAAGTATCGCTTCCCGACTAAGTACAAAATTGCAAGAAACCATGTGATGTCAATTAAGACTCTCACATGATTCGTGAGCCACCTAAAGTCCCCCATCACTAAAGTGTTCGACAATGTGTTGGAGAGAATTGGCAAGTGTTTCGGAGTTCAAATAGCCGCTAACAGGTAGAACTTCACGAGGTGAAGCGCACATCTCATTCATGTTTGAGACAACCCGAGTAAGTTCGTCAACAAGAGTAACTGAGGCCATTTGAGCTGTTCGTGAGAGTGGATTCAAATCGACTACTACAACTGTTTTCCCCATTTGCATCAAAGCCTCGCAGCGGTCACCGTCCTCAAGCGGCACGAGTATGGTGTCCGCATCGAAGATTCCCCTCTTTACGCAGTGGGAACGAGGCCCTTCTAAACCAGGAATTCGAGCATCTGGTTCTGCCCCCAATATTTCAACTTCAAAACCCTCCTGAATGTTAATTTGATTCAAATGACCAAGCAATACCTCCATTCGCTCTGGAGTTCGATAGAAGATATTGACTTCAACTGCACACCCAAGGTGATGAGCCAGTTGCAGCAATTCTTTTCCGGCCAACGCAACTGAATTTCCGTTAAGACTGATAAGGGGTTTTCCTGCTGACAAGAGGAGAGAGAGAGCGTGTTGGGTTGCACGTAATGCGCTTGGAATGGTCTGTTCACCGAGTAAATAGTCGAAGGCTTCCCCGCGACCGTGCGCTATCATGGCACTACCGGCAAGCATTCCCTTTTTTTCAGCCTCTTCAAGTCTATGCCTCAAAATCAATGACTGATATCGGGGGTGGGAAGGGTCTGCTGCAATTTTGGACATAGAGCACCCTCATGCGCCGTCAACAATCATCGACAAGTCAAGTGGAGCCACCCCGCGATTCACAGCACTTGTCGAAAGAACATCAATTCCGCTTTCATGCCATTCATCAAGTTGGTCAAAGACAATACCTCCGCTTGCCTCCAAGTGAATGTGTTCGCGGAGGCCCATATCGGTTAACTGCGTAGCGACTTCACGGCTACGTTCAGGCCCGAAATTGTCGAGCATGATGACCAAGTCTGGTATTTTTTCATCTTGGCGTTGAGCCCAAGCCGCAGCTGCCATGATGGCCTCTTTATCTTCTCGAACTTCAATTTCAAGGAAGGCACCGCAATTCTCGATAGAAACCTCTTGGAGAAAAGTGACAATTCTGCTGGAATGATCATCATGCTCTTGGTACATCGATGCAAGATCGTTTTCTTTCAGCATCTTTGCATCATACAAATGAAGGCGATGAGTAAGGCCACCGCCCAAGTGAACGGCCCACTTATCCAATAAGCCCCAAGTGGTCTTTCGAGTGCAAGCAATTTGGCCGGGGGCTCGAGCAGCCCAGCGTTTGGCCTCTGTTGCAATTCCTGACAGTTGGCCCAAAACATTGAGGATGCTGCGTTCCATCCCGAGAAGGGTTTCCTTTTCGCCGGTTAGGACTGCGATTTCATCACCCTTTGAGACTTTTTTACCATCTCCGGCCATCCAAGATATCTTAAGAGAAGGGGCCCAAATCTGTATCATATGATCAATTGCTGCAGCACCTACAACTATTCCATCCGAACGTGCGACAACTACTGCATCAATCTTCTGCGAGCCTCCCATGAATGGCATAACGACACCATCATCAGCAAGCAACGCACTGACCCATCTGTCGATACTTGCCAGTAATGTTCTGGAGGGGCCTCCTTCTGCAGTCCACAGCTCATGTCCACGGTCATGTGGGAGACGCGTTTGGTCGGACATGGAAGTCCCTAGAGGTTGAATGATTTGAAACATACAGATAGAAAGGTGTCAATAATGTTGAACAAGTTTTGATAAGTGAGAATTTTGTAATACCACAATGGACTCACGAGACAGGGACGGTATCCAGTGGCTTTCATCCACATTGGCGTCCACTCCTGTAATCCATATTTACGGTGCAGGGCTGAAAAAAGACAAACCAGCGCATACTGCTGTACAAGAACTGAAAGAACGTGGATGGGCCGTCGCACCTATTCACCCTAGAGATGCTGGGGCAACCATTAGTGGATTCCCTATTCGGCCAAGTCTCGATGAAGGGTTATCTCCCCGTGTCGTGGTTCTTTTTCTAGCGCCTGAACGAGCGCGTCAAGTTATACGTAATCTCATTCTCCGGTTTGAGAAAGATAATTTCCCAGTCGTTTGGTTTCAGCACGGTGCAGAAGATAAATCGTCCATAGAGACATTGGACGAGATGGGTGTGAACTATGTGTTCGACGACTGTATAGTGCGCTACACAGAGCGACATAATCTTCAGTGCTCCGTATCACCGCTACCGCAAAAATGGTGTATACAAGTTGCATCAGATTCAGACGACGGATGTTCCGAGTGGAGTGTTCATGCCTCAAATACATCGTCGCTAGAAAAACCGAGAAATGCTTTGGAATGGGTCGGTTCAGTAGATGATTTACTGCATTCGAATCATTCGATTGCCAAGTATATTCGCTCACTCAAAAACTCAAATGAAAACCTTTTACAGACTGCAATACGATTGTCGGGGGACGTGGGCTCATCGGGGAGATAGTGCTAATATGGACTCCATTCAACACCCAAACATGCGCGTCGTGCCGATACTGTTTGTATTGATGGCCTCGATGTTCGCCCCCTTGGCAACCGCCAATGGCCCGCAGATATCGACCTATTCTACAGAATCATTCTACGAAGATGGTATTGTTCAAACTTATTCTCCTGCAATTCAGGCATCGCTAGCCCGGAAAAGTGACCTTTCGCTCTACACTCAAGACCAACTTCTCTCTGCTTCGCAATGGGTTGTTATTTCTGCACATGAGCAAGGTATTGCAGCAAAAGAACTCCACGGCGCATGGATTGTCAATGTTGACCCTCAGCACGCACCTGAGCAAATCACAAAAAGGGTTCAAGAAGGTGAAATTGAGGCAGCATACCCCCTGGTAGAAACTGAAATGCTTCCCCGATGGGTACCTAACGATCCAAAATTTTCTGACCAGTGGCATTTACAGAACACTGGCCAGACAGGTGGAGTGAGTGGCGAGGATGTCAACATCACAGGTGCTTGGAACACATACAAAGGAAACGGGGTTGTTATTGGCATAGTTGATGACGGTCTTGATTGGAACCACCCTGACCTAGACAATTATTACGAGTCAACACTGGATTATGACTACTGCGGAAACGATGGAGACCCTACTCCAGCGTCGAACAAAGCCCACGGAACTGCCGCTGCAGGAGTTGCCGCTGGTGTTGGAAACAACAACATCGGCGTGAGTGGTTCTGCACCTAGAGCAGGTCTTGCTGGTTTACAACTTATCTCATGCAGCACTACGGACACTCGCGAATCCTCTACACTGTCCCATGAACGACAAAATATCGATATTTACTCAAACTCTTGGGGTCCAAGCGACGACGGAGAGACCCTTGAAGGCCCCGGGCCATTGATGCTGGCTGCAATGGAGAACGATGCCCAGATTGGTAGAAGCGGACTTGGCAATATCATTACATGGGCAGCTGGAAACGGTTTGGATGACGATGATAACTCTAATTATGACGGATATGCAAATCTGAGGTATACTATCGCTGTCACTGCCGTAACACACAATGGAGTACAGTCTTACTATGCCGAGCCTGGAGCCAATATTCTGGTTGCTGCGCCATCAAACGGTGACGGAGAGAGTATTACTACCACTGATATTGAGGGGTCCGGGGGATATACATCTACGGATTACACCGATACGTACGGCGGAACTTCTTCAGCCACGCCATTGGTCTCTGGAGTCATTGCATTGATGCTTGAAGCAAATTCAAATCTAACTTGGAGAGACGTGCAACACATTATCGTCCATAGTTCACGGCAAAACGATGCCTCGGATTCATCGTGGGCTACAAACGGTGCCAACCATGATGTCAGCCATAAATACGGATATGGAGTCATTGATGCAGGTGCTGCAGTTGCACTGGCAGAAGCTTGGCCATTAGTGGAGAATGAGACTTCTTTTTCATCTGGCACGCTTGATTGTGTTCAGTGTAATATTCCTGACAACAGTCCAAATTATGTCTCCGTTAATACAACCGTTGACGAACCGATTCAAGTTGAAAATGTCGATATTATCGTCGATATAACTCATGAATTTCGCGGAGATTTGGAAATAATATTGACCAGTCCGTCCGGCACTCAAAGCGTACTCAGCGAAAAGCATGATGATGATGGAAATGATTTCAGTGATTGGAGATTTTCGACTGTCCATAATTGGGACGAGGACAGTCGTGGCGAATGGACATTAACTGTCGAAGACCAAGGCAATAATGATGTCGGAGCTCTTGAATCTTGGGAACTGGTCGTTTATGGAACCGAACTTGACATCGATTCTGATGGCGATAATCTAACCAACGCAAACGAAACCAATGTGTACGGCACCGATCCTGAAGACTATGATAGCGACGATGACACAGTTGGAGATGGAGATGAAGTGCTCATCTATGGGACAAATCCATTGGTTGCAGATAGTGATGCTGACGGATTATCTGACGGCGTGGAAATTTATGTCAACGGTACAGACCCTCTCAACCCAGACACTGATGGCGACCTTTTGACCGATGGAGAAGAAGTTCTTATTCACGGGAGTAACCCGAATGTGGCTGATGCCAACTTTGATCTCGATGCTTTCTACTGGTTTAACGATTGTAACGACTCAAACCCGCAGATATACCCCGGGGCTTTGGAATTACTCAACGGAGTGGATGACGATTGTGATGGGCAATGGGATGAAGGTTTCAACGCCACAGATACTGATGGCGATGGATTGTCAGATTTTGGCGAATACCACATTTTTGGCACCGATTTGACCTTAGCCGATACCGATAGCGATATGTTGGATGATGGACAAGAAATTTTGATTTATTCCTCGAACGCTTTAGTCAAAGATAACGATACGGACATGGATGGTTTCTATTGGTTCCAAGATTGCAATGACACGGACTCAAGCATATATCCAGATGCTCTGGAATTGTTAGACCAGATTGACAATGATTGTGATTCCGAAATTGATGAAGACTTCAACGGAACCGATGCTGACTTTGATGGTTTACTGGACTTAGAAGAATATCTCCAATACGGAACAGACCCGTTCAGTAACGACACTGATGGCGACGGTCTACAAGACGGGTGGGAGATTCTTTCGACATTTACGAATCCGTTAATTTTTGACCCAGACGCCGATTATGATGGTTTCTACTGGTTCACAGACTGTGATGATAACAACTCCGAAATTTACCCCGATGCCCCCGAAACTTGGAATGGTAGAGATGACGATTGTAATTTTGAGATTGACGAAGGAGTCAACAAACTCGACTACCTCACCCCGTCTCCGTTGACGCCTTATGTCATCATCAATGCAACAGGGCAAGAATTGGAACTCGAAATTCAACTTGACCTTCTGCAAGAAGATATAGACCGACTCAACCTCACTGTACTCTGGTACAGGAACGATTCACTTATTGATGAAGGATTCACATTCAACGAAGACGTTCACGATTGTGAAGTACAGAGCACTCCACTATCAGCAGAGTTGTGTGCACTAAATGGCACATCCAATCCGTACGAAATAAAAGCAGTACTGTTCGAGGATGCAACCTATATTGAGACCAATTGGATGGTGTTTTACACCGTTTGGAATCCAGTTGAGTCCACACCCGTCATTGAAGAACAAGAGATTGTCAACGAAGCAGGAGAAGGAGATGAAGTAACAATATTCGATGAGTATGGTTTGGTCTTTTTGTTGGGCGGGATTGTCCTTTTACTGTTGATTGTCCTCTTACTTACACGAAACAATCCTTCACGAGGAGCGGTAACTCGGCCCAAGCAAGCGCCCCAAGGATTTGCAATTCCCCCAGCACCGGGCAGCATTCCCTCAGCCCCGAACTTCAACAACGTTGGCGAATATGTCCCCCCAGACAACAATGGTTGGGATTCCGATAAATGGAGATAATCAGTTAGAATAGGTGATGAGGCTCCATCCTACTAAACGGCCTTCTTCTGCATCTGCAAGTAGATTGAGTTGTTTGGTCTTTCCAGATTCATCCCAAGTTTTTGACATATCCATTGTGACTGCGCCGTCTCCACCATCGCCAATCTGAGAAAGTAAAGAGCCAATATCGTTGCCTGGGACTGCGATTAAGTAACCTATCTGAAGATTGTCTTGATATGTTCCAGAAGAAGTGAAGAAGCGATCATTTCCTACAAGAACTGGATATTTTGAGGAATCACTCAACCTTGATTCTAACGATGAGAGGTTCAAAGTCATAGGTATTGATTCTCGATTGTGCGAAGTATCTGAAAGGACTCCACGTTCCTCGAACTGACATGCTTCCGGGCTCGGTTCGCCGGTGAGATTGAATTGAACCCATCCCGCCTGCTCATCAGAAGCAACCCACGATAAATTCCATTGAGAGGTGGTAGTAGAAATCTGAGTCGTAGCACCTCTCCAAATGTATCCATTTTCCTCCATGGCCCTTACTGCAGCAGGGGCAACAGTACTTGGCCAATGTGTCGTCAAACAAGATATGGCATCTTCAAATGTATGTTGGCGAAGTTCGGAATCATCAGGCATGTGGAGGTCATATTCCGACCAAGATTCCAATTCGTCGCTGTCTGGACCAAGTTGGTTTGCCAAAGGTATAGAGGCATAGGTTCTGCCTAAGTCGAGTTGCTTTTGCCCTCTTTGAAGTGATGATTTAGTAAAGGTATGGTGCAATTCAAGTTCGCCTTCTGGAAGAACATAGTCGTTCAATAGTTGAGAGGTTGGAGAACAGCCCGACTGGCCGCCTTGATTTTCGGAGATGAGAACATCGACGGTTTGTTTTGCAGCCCAAGGGTTTCCAGATTCAACCCATAGATTCATTGTCGCAGAACCAAGACAGTATGCTTCAATGTCATGATGGCTGGCCACAATTTTCCATGCAGGGTTTCCTTGCGCTGTAACGTCTGAACCTAAAACCCGCCAGTCCCACCCAAGGTTGCTTCCTGACGCCCCATGATCGATGAGATCGTTGGCAAATAATTCCTGAATCTCGACTGGTTGCATCATCAACGCTAACCCTGGTGCCAGCGTTTCAAGCCCACCTAGTAATCCGCCTACACCGTAACTCATCGTTGTTCCTTGGTAATCTCCAATTGGCGAAGGTAGGTCAAAGCCCCAATCCAATTTTGTTGCCTTTGTATCTTGATTCCGTAATTCTGTATACTGGGTCGTGGTTAGATCTGCGGTTCCCGAAGCAGTAATTGCCCCAATATCGCAAATATTTCCGATTGACAAATGGCGGTGAACACGGAAAGGTTGCAAGTTGTTGGAATTAACGGTTTCAACGGAAAGCCATTCAGCCCCCATCCCGCCTACAACTCGGACGGCCCCTAAACGGTCTTTAGAGCCGCCTTCATTGACCAGTTCACTTGAGGCCCCATCGGTAATCGAAAGGCTGCCAGTACCTCCAAATTCAAGAGATATCTTACATATTTCATCCTCGGTCTCTATTTGGTCCATTACCAACTCAACAAAACCTTCTGTTGCCATAAATGAGGCGAGACCGTCTTCATTTTCTCCAGAAATAAGATATTGCATGCTGTCTCCATACCTGAGTTGGTCTGCAGTAAAAGAATCAAGCTGATTGGCAAAGTAGTAATATCCGCCCGCACCAAGAATGATTGCAGTTAGCAAAACTGCTGCAACCTGTGGTTTTCTTACGATATCAAGAAGCGTACTGGGTATCTCACTGCCCTCCCCTTTCTCAGCTTTTGAGATAGCTGGTTGCTTAGGTTTAACCGGTTCGTCATCTACAAATTCTGCATCCAGTATTTCTGCTTCAAGAATTGGTTTTTCGGATGATTCCTCTGGTTTATGAACGAATGTGGGCTTTGAAGCCTCAACCGTTGGAGTTAGTGTGTCTTCATCTTCGAGAGATAGTACGACTTCTTCGGCCGGCTCAGAGCGAGGTTCTTTTTCTAAAATTGGCTCTTGTTCTGGTGCTTTACTGCTCGTAGGTAATCCAACTTCATCCGTCGACAAACCAAATTCGAGAAGGCGTTCAACCAAGTCGGACTTTTTACCTGTTGTTGACAAGTCATTGAGAATACATAGTGCTTTGAGTTTTGCAACGGTCAAAGATGAGGTTTCTTTAGCCGACATCACAAAGCCTCAATTTACGCCTGTCGCCTTTACCTTTCAAGTATGACCCCAAATGCTTCTCAAAAAACGCTGGTTTTGTCAAAGTGGCAAGTCGGGAATTAGCCCTGGTAAGGAGAATATGTGCCGTCGGGGTTCTGAACGTAGACCGTCTGCTCATAATTCCCATCTGCTAATTTTTTGTAAAAATATCCGCCTTGAGCGGGTTCAAACACTGCTCCATCATCAATTGCGCCCACAGGTTCTGTTTCTGGCTCGGGCTGAGTGGATGGTTGTTCAACTTCCATTTGTGGCTGGTTAGGTTCAACACTCGAAGGCGGGCCTGAAGGCTCCGGTGTAGTTGGGGGTGGGCCGTCAGGGCCTGAGGATGGAGGCGCCCCAGTAGGTCCAGCTGCTGGAGGAGCCCCGGTTGGGCCTGCTGCAATACGAGACTCTGTAATTGATGAGAGTACTTTGTCTTCAGTCGATTGCTCACCGTTTTCCAACAGTGATTTGACATGTCGTCCGTGCTTTTGGGCGCCCATGAACGCAAACCCGGATAGTGAAAGACAAATGATGCCTAGAAGGCCACCAATCGTTTGACTGGACCAAACTTTTCCGTCCACTGATAAGTCGTTGGTGGCAGTGCGATCGACTTCTCCGCTGCTCTCATTGAAGTACTGGACGATGATACAATACTGGCCAAAGTCGACAGAGAAATCAAATGTATATTCTTCACCTTCAATTAAATCACCCAAACTTTGGAATTGATATGCGTGGTTCGAACCAAGTTTAGCTTCCTCTGTATATGTTGCAAGTTGTTGTTGACAATCGTCGAGTTGGAGTACAAAGGCATTGATGCTCGTGTTGGACCATGTTGGTGGTTTTATTGCGGTCACGTCAAGACGAATCGATGCGTCAAAAAGATCTTCGCCAGGTAATGAAGGCCCCCAAACTGGGCCGATGTCCTTTTCAGCGGAATTGGTGAAATTGTCATAATCTGCACTAAATGGCATCGGAAATAATGCAAATGTGAACATCAAAACTGCGATACCAAGCCAAAGAAATACATTCCACCTTGATTTCTTAAGTGCTGTTTGACGCTGCTCAAGTGAGAGGATTTCAGCAACCTCTTCTTGGTCAGAATCGGCCAAGATTTCTTCGCTTTCACCCTCAACTTCTGCTTCGGACATGTTTACCCCGATTTCAAGCGAGCACTTGAAAGGCGCGGAGGAACAGCGTGAAGCATGGAGGGGCGCCCAAAGAATCTCGACAGGGAGAGTAATTCTGCTCCGGGCCTTCGTCTCGCCATTCTCTCAAGAGGCCCCCGACTTTACAGTACTCGAAGACTTGCAGAAGAAGCAAGGAAGAGAGGGATAGAGCCTTATGTTGCAGACCCCATGAAATTCTCGTTATTTGTTGCGGATGGAAGAATCGATATTCTACACAATGGACAACCGTTCAATTACGATGCTGTCATTCCACGTATTGGCCACTCAATCACAAAACACGGTGTTGCTGTTTTACGGCATCTTGAGCAACTCGGAATTTGGACTGCTAACACTGGAATGGGGATATTACAAAGTCGAGACAAACTTCATGCTTCACAAATCCTCGCCCGAAACCGTATCCCTGTGCCACGTACGACCTATGTCCGAGATATCATAGATGTTGAAACAGCGGTGGATTTTGTCGGAGGCTTGCCTGTCGTCATCAAAGTCACACAAGGAACCCAAGGACAAGGTGTATTCTTGAGGCACACCATTCGCGAAGCCCGAAATCTTGTCCAAGGTTTGTTGCTTACGGGCCGTGCTGTCTTAATCCAAGAGTATATTGCTGAATCCCACGGTAAAGACATTCGAGCTCTAGTGGTAGGCGACCGAGTTGTAGCAAGCATGCGCAGACGCGCTCGGGGTCGAGAATTCAGAAGCAATTACCACCTCAATGGTACTGTAGAAAAAGTCGACCTTTTGCCTGAATTTGAAGAGGCGGCTTGTCGAGCTGCTCGTGTTTTGGGGTTGCATGTAGCTGGAGTCGACTTGTTAGAGGCGAAGAATGGCCCGCTCGTTCTTGAAGTCAACTCATCACCGGGACTAGAGGGAATCGAAAAAGCAAGTGGCGTAAACGTCGCAGGCGAGATTATCGATTATGTGGCCTCTGAAACCGCATTTTCAGAAGTAGATTTGGACCAGTTGCTTAGAACAGTTCCCGGTTCTGGCGTACTTTCCTTACAGATTCGAAACCATCCCCAACTGGTTGGACAACCACTTGCCAGCCTGTTTAATACTGGTTCTGAGATACCTGTTTTTGCACTATCTCGAGACAATGAGTTGCTTTGGAACCCAAGTGATGAGCTTCAATTACGATACGAAGATGTGTTGATTTGCTATGGAGAACTTACTGAGTTGAGAAGTTCACTACGCCAGGCAATGCTTGATGTCCCACAAAAAGCCCTGTCCATTCCAGATCGGGAAGAATCTAATGCATGATTCGGCGTATCAAAGGCAGGTGATTTCTGCTTTATCTGTTCGTTAATTCGCGCGGTGGTTTGATATGGGAGTTCATTTTCATGTTATCTGCTCTACGGAGCACGGGATGCACACCTGCTTAGGCGGGAGGCGGTGAACGCCAATGAATACGCGGAGAAGAGAGGAGCGAACTCGCAAGGCCTTGAGGCCGAGCCAAATGCGATTGAGTGAAGCCTCTGTTACTCTCCCGCCGCGCCTTGCCCATATGCAAAATCTACCCTGGTTTGACTGTTACATGCAAATCCTAAAGTCTGAAAATAAGTCAAGCAATACGCAAAAGTCCTATGCCAGTGGTCTTCGAGCATTGATTGAGACAACACTGCCTGGAGAGTCTGTACTCAGTGAAACAGATTATCATCGCTTAAGCGTATACGAACTGGCCGAAAGAATGGAGCCTCTTAATGGTCGAATAGACCGATGGACTCACAGCCTATCTGACCTTCGCCCAACAACTTACAACGCTCGGCTAGCAGCAGCAAGACACCTTCTCAAATGGCTCGGGCATCGCTGGCCTGACCACATTGTTCGTGCGCGTTCAGGAAAGAGATTACCAAGAACTCTCAACAGAAGAGAGATGACCATGGTATTGGAAGCCGCAGCAGTAAGCGAAGATCCCGTTGCGTCAATTATTGTTACAATGATGCTTGATACTGGGTTACGAGTAAGTGAAGTATGTAACCTTGACAGTAGTGATATCGATTTTGAAGATGGGTCTGCACGCGTCTATGGAGGCAAAGGTGACAAAGACCGTCTCGTGCTTTTCACAAAGCGAACATTGGAAAGAATCCATGCATGGATTCCAATCCGTGAGTCCCGAGTTAAAGGCGACGATTTTGCTTTCCTTCTCAATTCAGCAGGAAGACGGTTGCAGCCCCGGGGAGTTCAACGACTCATGGATAGGTTGGCAATTGAAGCCGGTCTACCTAAAGGTAAGTTGACCCCACATGTTCTCAGGCATAATTTTGCTACCGGACTTCTTGAAAGAGGAGCCGATTTAGTGACTATACAACGTCTTCTTGGACATTCCAGTATCGCCACAACTCGCGTTTACCTTGAGATATCAGACCAAACACTTCGTGAAGTCTATCATCGTGCACAAGCAACTAGAGAGAAACTGGAAGAGGCGGCACATGCCACAGAAGGTACATCAGATGAATTGGTTGAAACAACGCCGTCTACCAGTTCGCTGGGAATCAAATAGTTCACTTGCTCTTCTGTTGGCGCTTCTTTACCGACGGAGGGCCGGTCCACTCTCGATGCGGTTTGATTTCTTGGCCACTATGCCCTTCGATGGGGCAATATTTACCTGAGCGGCATCGAGAACAATTTCCTTTTGACGGCCTTTCAACAGTTTTGCGCAAACGTCCGTACTTTCGCCGAGGCATGGAGTATTGTGAACCACGACGGTTTTCAATGGTAGCGGACAATCGAGGGAAATTACTTCTTCTTGTTGAACCAAGGCATATCCATCACGCTGCGAGGTACCCGCAGAGTTGAGCCCTTTCGGCCATCATCTGATTTTGATGCTTTGACGGTCTTCTTACCACCCGTTTTGGAGGCTGCCTTTTCGACAACTTTTTTTGCCGCATCTTTAGTTTTAGAACTCGCTTTCTTAGCAGAAGATTTCGTTTTTGATGCCGTAGATTTTGCAACGGACTTGGCTTTCTCAGTAGCCTTAGAAGCCATCTTCTTCGATTTGGAAGCGGTTGACTTCGCCGCAGATTTTGCTTTCGAAGAGGTTTTCTTTGCAACTCCAGCAGCCTTATCGGCAGCCTTGGCAGCCACTGTAACCTTCTTTGCTACTGCTGCACTTAATCCGGCATCTTGCAATTTTTTTGAACTTGCTGAAGCCACTTTAGATACAGTATCGATCTTCGCTGAAATTAATTTTTTAGCAGTCGCAGCACCAATACCAGGTAGTGCAGTTAACGCTCCGATTTTTGAATTCCCCTTCTCCGCCATTGGCTCACCGGTTAACCCATGACATGCCCGATTCATCAATACTTCTCTCCTCATGAAAGGGTTGGAGCGTTGGATTGATGATGTTTGAACCGTCGCGACAAACATGGGCAACTATGCGACTGACCGTCATTCGGTTATTGTCTATGCTCAAGTTAGCAAAGCAAAGGCAGATCATCGTGTTCAAAATGAAACGGCCCTATTGAGGCCTAAATCATTCAATTTACC
>DAIUCF010000007.1:0-12532 GCA_036846305.1 Candidatus Poseidoniaceae archaeon
CGAATGGGATGTCGCACCTCATGAACGATTATTTGTCGAAGGATTAAACTCGGAAGAAGCCGTACTTCAACGCCAAAGAACCGATAATGCGGTTGGCAGTCAACCCGTAAGTTACGGTGCTGGTACGGTTCCTATATTCACGATAAGTAGTGAACCGTTGCAAAATCCAGTCAACGCGACAATCAACATGACCGTGTTCATGTCTGCCTATATCGACGGGGTAGGAGGGCCACAATTTTGTGAACGACAGTGGGGTGTTGACAAAAGTTTCACCATGATTTTCTCAGTCGATGCTGGCGGAGTACCGGTCTACGACGCTGTTGTCACTCAAGTTGTCGATACAGACACCTCTAATTCTGCAATGAACTTTTCAGGTGCACGAACTGAAGTCGTTCTATCCATGAGAGCAGGTGATGTATTCTCGCTTTCTGTTTCAGCCCAAAATAACTGTGCCGGAAGTACAATTCAAGTTCAGTGGGGTGCTTTTGAGCAAAACAGCGGCGGAATCGTGATGGAAGGTCAACTGTACGAACCAAAAGCCCGAGTTATTGTTGATGCAGAGCGCCGAGCACACATCGAATTTGAACCGTTATTCCCTTGGGGTATTGATGATGTGAAATCGACAAAGTGGGAACTCTGGGGTCCTTTGGCCTTTGATGAGAAGTTTGTCAAAGATGAAGATTTAATCATGGAGACATCAACCAGTAGACTACGTATCGACCGGCCTGTTGCTGATAATCGAACCGTATGGGCATGGTCAGGGCTTGTGTCCCTCACACCAGGTGATGCGAACCTCGAATTCTGTGTCCAAACGGTTTCTGGAGACCTCAACAGCGACTGCCATGCATTTGGTATCATTCGATTTGAAGTTGAAAAGTCCGATGATGGATACCTAAGTTCGACACTTGTTTTGTCCCTAACCACCGTGACTTCATTGATCGGTTTCCTGTTTGTATCGGTTCGAAAAGATGACCTTCCGCCTCCACCGGTACTCATTGCCATCTTTGTGATGATGCTGGTGTTTATTCCGACTGCTATTGGGCAACCGAATCTTGGTTCAAATGATTTAATCGATGATCATGCAAGAGTTCTTGATACTGAAGTCTACGATGCTAATTTGCAACCTCGAATGATTTCGGAATTGTTTGATGGCAAAGATACACTCATTATCGCAGTTGCCCTTCCTGGCACGCAGAATGTTGCTGAACAAGCCACTGAACTCACCAAGACTGTCGATTTGATTGGAGACGACGTTTCGGTTGTACATATTTTGGCAGGCATGGACGCGACTTCAACTGATGTTTCCACTCTCAAAAACAATTACAACTTGACATGGGAGAGCTTCGTTGACATCGATGAGACGTTTACAATAAGCACTCCTAACGGCACTTCTGACTCTATACTCGTAGTCGACAAAACGATGAGAGTGGTCTATTCAAATGCTCCATCAGCCTCATCGGAAGAGATTATTGATGCAGTTGAAAGCATCGACAGTGGAGGAGGCACGAGTGTTATGTCATACTTTTCTCTCCTTTGGGGGCCTGGAATCTTCTTACTTTTCCTCGCACTGCAACGTGAAAAACTGGAATTAACGGATGAACCGTTGCCACTGGGGATACATTGGGGTGCCATCGTAGTTGCTGGAGGTGCAGGTATTGCACTGGTCAACCTACCAATTCTTGTTGCAACTTTAGCCCCTATTCCTTCCAATTCCTTGTTTTGGGTGGACTTTACGATGATGTTGTGGATGCTTGAAATGTGTGTTATGACCGTATGGAGAGGTAGTCCTTTCGAGGCTGACTTTGTAGGTCGACTAATTCACAAATTCTTCCCTGAAAACTTCCGAACTTGGAGAGGTGATGAGGAGATGATGCGTGATGTGATGATTGGCGTATGGTTCGGATGGTTCGGATGGCTCGCATTCCCATCACTGTTCCCTCAAGGTATTGCTGCAACACTGTTAAGTGGGTTTGTTGGAGTTATATTCGGGATTTTAGGACTGGCACTTATCATTTTACTCGGTGGAGCAGTGGTTTTGATTCTGCGACTTGTTGGTTCCATTGGGGGTTCAATAACGCTGTTCCTTGGAGAACTTGGCTCAGATGACTATGCTCGATTCTCGGGATGGTGTATTCTCCCTGTTGCACTGTGGGCAGCGATTAATTCTCTCCTCTCGATGCTGAGTATAGGACTTCTTTGATACCGATTGTTTGACAACCATTGAGCACAATCGATGCTCTATGAAAACAAAATCCGAATGGAGTCGAACCCAAAAAAGTCTGTTCTTGCAATGCCCTCGTGCCTGGTATCTGCAATACGGTGAGACTAACAAACAATTCTCGAACCGCAGAAACCTCTCCTCTCAACGGCCTTGGAATCTAATGCTACGAGCGATTAAGGATACGATGATGGATCAACTTGATGACCTTCATCAAGGAAAAGAATGGTCGAGAATGCTTATTCAGCATCAACTTCGATCGAATCTCAATGAGAACACAAAGAATTCCATCTACGAAATTTCACCGCGAAAAAGAGATGCATTACTCAAGTTTGCAAACAATCGATACGCAGGATTATGGAGGACTCGAATTCTACGCGAACTCAAAGCTCGAAAACATCCCCAATGGCATACTTTCGACAGACGAGAACCTGTAAACATCGAAGGGAATTTACTCTTCATAGCGCCTGATTTGGTTGTTCGAGTACAGAACAAATGGCACCTATTTCGATTTGACATGCAGAGTTCGAGAGAAAATATTTGCAAAGAAGAGGAGGCAAACGCAATGGCGATATGGGCCATTCAACATGGTGGATTCCATTCATCTCCAAGCGCATTCAAACTCCACACTATCGGTTGGCTGCAAGGGTATTGGCAACAAAATACGTTCGAACCTTCTACCAGTTCTGTTTCACAATGTCAAAGATTGCTTACAATTGATATGAAGGCAATGAAGGGTCTAAGAGATGCTGGAAACCATAATCTAGCACTCATACCACTTGCTCGACATCACCGTACTTGCCAAACATGCGCATTCCGAAAGTCCTGTCCGGGGGGTAACGATTTAGTCGATGCCAAAAAAGAACAGACTCTTCTTGAATTATCATTAAGAAACGATTATTGAAGACTTGAAACAAGGTCTGAAAGGACTGCTTCAACATCAACTGCTTTGGTAACTCCACTTGCTAAAAGTACACCTTCAGCTCCAAGTTCTACGGCCTTAGCCACATCCGCTCCATTTTTGACACCTGCACCACAGAGCACACGAACTTGAGGGTTAACAGATTTTACAACTGCAACGGTATCGCTCACTATTGATGGGTCTGCGGTTGTTACCGATATGTCTCCACCAATCAGTTCAGGGGGCTCTACAGCGATAAAAGTTGGACCGATTTCCGCAAGACTTCTGGCCTCAGACAAATCTGCAGCACACCCACAGATTGGAAATCCATCATTCAACTGGGCTTTAAGTTCAGCAACGTGCTCCATTGAAACCTTGTGTTCCGCATGATTGATGATTGTACCTTGAGCACCACGGCGAACGGCTGTAATTGGTTCAAGCCATCCAGTAAAACTTCCAAGACCAACTGGGTCAAGGTGTTGGGCCCAAACCTCCAATGAAGGGGCTGCTCTACGAACTGCCTCTAAATCAAATGCTGAGACGACGGCAACCATCCGAGCAGGTCCCTGAGCATGTGCCTCCATGGCCATTGCTAAAGATTCGGCAGCATCTCCACTTGCAGAAGCATAGGTTTTGAAATTCACAACAATCAAAGGTTTGTCCATGACTTCGGCAGAGTCATGCTCCATTTGAGGTCTTCGCAGTTTTTACTCGAAATCACAAAGGCCACTGGCCGTTGGAGAAGTTGGTGCCGTCAGGAACCAAAGAACCATGATCAACAACAACATCGACCAGATTTACATTTGAGCCAATCTTTACATCACGGCCAACCAAACAAGATTCAATGATCGAGTCATTTCCTACCGAAGTGCCTGAAAGTAAAGTAGAGCGATGGATTTTACTGTTTAGAACATCGACATCAGTCTGAATCATTGATTGTGTAATGTGCTTTGAGGTTGGGTTTTGTTCTGAGCCGTACCAAGTTCCATCCTTAACCAGTCCAGTGTTAAATCGATTTTCAATGATACATCTGTTGACTGCATCAGACCAGGCACTGGGAGTTCCCGCATCGATAAAATATCCCTTAAACTCTTGACCGTTTAGTTCTCTTCTTGATGCCAGGTCTGGAAATACATCCCTTTCTATAGAATGTTTTCCTTTTGGCATGTCATCAAAAATATCATCCTCAAAAATATACGAGCCGGCATTAATTAAATTTGAAAAGACTTCTTCAGGAGTCGGTTTTTCCTTAAACTGGGTAATCCGAGATTCATCATCTAGGCCAACAATTCCAAAACGAGTTGGGTCTTCGACCTCCCACAAAGCAAGGCTTCCGATACCACCGTTTCTTCGATGCAGTTCAAGCAGAGGTTCAATTCGTAAAGAGGAAACTATGTCGCCGTTGAAACATGCAAAGGTTCCGCTGATGATATCACGGCAATTTCCTAATGCACCGCCGGTACCAAGTGGTTTTTCCTCTGGAACAATCCGAACATCAAAGTCGACTTCGGCCTTTTGGAAGTACTTCTCTATCATGTCTACCTTGTAGCCACCTGCAACTACGACTTCGTCAACAAGGTGAGAAGGGACTCCCTCTACGACCCGTTCCAGCAACGACATGTCCAGCATAGGCAGGAGAGGTTTCGGAACTGAATTTGTCCATGGTCGAAGGCGTGAACCGACACCCCCGGCTAAAACTACGACCTGCATGTATGGCCGTTTCTTGTTTCACCTATCAAAACATCTCTTCTGCAAGTTCAAATCCTAGGTTAACATCTTGATGCCGCATCAAAGTATTCAAAGACGGCCTTTCTTTGGATGTACTGGAGACCACTATGAATATCCACGAATACCAAGGAAAAACCCTACTGCGAGAAAACAATGTTGCAGTTCTTGACGGTGTACACTGCACCAGTGTTGAACAAGCCCTAGCTGCTTACGACAACTTAGGAAGTAAGGTTGTCGCAGTTAAATCACAAATCCACGCAGGAGGAAGAGGAAAAGGTACACTCTACAATCCAGAAAACCGGGAACATGTCATGGACGGTGGCGTTAAAATTGCATTTTCCAAAGAAGAGGTAGAAAACTATGCCACCAATATTTTAGGGAATGTTTTGGTAACAATCCAGACGGGAGAAGAAGGGAAGGTTGTCAACAATCTCTATATCGAATCCGGCTGCGATATTGCGCATGAATATTATCTTGCTTTACTCGTCGATCGAGACAAAAAATCTGTGCTCATCATGGCTTCAACAGAAGGAGGTATGGATATTGAAGATGTAGCACACAATACTCCAGAACTGATACACAAAGTGGCTGTTGACCCCAATGCTGGTCTGCTCGGATTCCAAAAGCGTGATCTAGGCATGGCCCTCGGTCTTTCAGGCGCAGCTTTGAAATCGTTCGGAAAAATGTTGTCAAACATGTACTCAATGTTCATTCGCGAAGACTGCGCCATGGTGGAAATCAATCCACTTGTCAAAACAGGTTCAGATGAAATGGTCGCCTTAGACTCAAAAATCTCTTTCGATGAGAATGCGGAATTCCGTCACAAAAATTGGGATGATTTGCGAGACCTTTCCGAAGAGGAGGATGTAGAAATTCGTGCGAAAGAAACCGGACTTTCGTATGTCAAACTTGACGGAAACATCGGTTGTTTGGTCAACGGTGCAGGTCTAGCAATGGCGACTATGGATGTCATCAAACTCTATGGTGGAGAACCTGCAAACTTCCTCGATGTTGGTGGAGGAGCCGATGAAGAACAAGTGAAGACTGCCTTTTCAATAATTCTAGAAGACCCGAATGTCAAAGGGATTCTAGTCAATATCTTCGGTGGAATTATGCGATGCGACATTATTGCACGAGGAGTGATTGCCGCTACAGAGGCTTTGTCGCTTGATGTACCGTTAGTCGTCCGATTAGCAGGTACGAATGTGGATGAAGGGAAGAAAATCCTCGCAGCATCCACTTTGAACATTCATCCAGCAGATGATTTAGCAGAAGGAGCGCAAAAAATTGTCGCTCTTATTGGAGGTGAAGAATAATGTCAATTTGGATAGAAGAAGATGCAAAAGTTTTGGTTCAGGGAATTACTGGTAAACAAGGTATGTTCCATGCCGACAAGATGGTCGAATACGGCACCAATATCGTCGGTGGATGTACACCTGGAAAGGGTGGCCAAACGGTCGAATTACAAGGAAGACAGTTTCCTGTGTGGCACAGTATGAGTGAAGCAATTGAAGCAACCGACGCAGATGCAACGGTCATTTATGTCCCACCGCCTTTTGCTGCAGAAGCAATTATGGAGGCTGCTGATGCGTTTGACACAATTAAAGGTGAAGGCGTGGTCGTCTGTATTACAGAAGGAATCCCTACACTGGATATGGTCAAAGCGGTAGCCTATGTAGAAAACAGACCTGGCGTTCGTCTTATTGGACCGAACTGCCCTGGAATCATCACTCCGGGTGAATCCGGTGGTGCTAAGATTGGGATTATGCCAGGTCATATTCACGCCAAAGGGCGCATAGGTATCGTGAGTAAATCCGGAACCCTGACGTACGAAGCAGTTGCTCAAACCATGAGTATCGATGAAGGACAATCAACCTGTATTGGAATCGGAGGAGACCCCGTAAATGGTACAGGATTTATCGACTGTTTGGCGGCTTTTGAGGCTGATTCCCAAACCGAGGCAATCATCATGATTGGCGAAATAGGAGGCAATGCAGAGCAAGAAGCTGCGGCATGGGCCAAAGACAACGTCACGAAACCTATCGTTGGTTTCGTCGCCGGTGCTACTGCACCACCCGGGAAAAGAATGGGTCATGCTGGAGCAATTATTTCTGGTGGCAAAGGCACTGCAGAAGAAAAATTCGAAGCATTTAGGGCTGCGGGAATTGCATGTGCAATGGACCCTTCTGAACTCGGTAAAGTTCTACTACAATCTTTGAAAGAAGTCGGTTTGCGATGAAGCCATTAACCCAAATCTACTCACAGGCATATGGCAGATGGAACGACGTTTGACACCGAGGTGTTAAGCGGAGTATATTCTGCTGGATATGACATTGATTTGGGATGGATGAAAAAACCAACTCAGCATCAATTTCGATGGAGAACTCCCTCCAACAGATGGATTACTTCACCACGGAGGGTGAGAAACGGCTCCATACTGAAAAAAGCATTTGGTAAATCAACGCCTGCTGACGTTTACGTTTCGACATCTTCATGGCTTAATCCTGTTGATTTGCCTCGTTTAAGAGATGTCGATGTTTCACATCCAATTTTACTCGATCATTTGGTTGTTTTTGATATTGACATTCCACCGTTCAGTGAAAAAAACATGGAAATTGCTCGTGAATCGGCGTTTCAATTGCACCAATGGATGGCAGAACACACGAACTATGAATTCATCCATGTTACCTTTTCAGGTAGCAAAGGATTTCATCTGTTTTACCGTGATTGTGAACGTGAAAAGTTCCAGATACCAGACCCCAAAATTCGTGAAGACAGTGTCCGAGATGCTCGAAAAAAATTACTCAAACGAGTACTTGATGCTGGCCACAAGGTCGATTCTAAAATTACTGCTGATACGCGCCGTATTATTCGATTACCGGGGACCTTTCACGGAAAAACTGGCTGGAAGTGCACGATTATTGACACCGAGTGGATTTCGATTCCTTTCAAGCAATGGAGGGGGCGTTTGCCAAAGCATGATTCTGCGATGGCCATGCCTGTGCAAGCAGAAAGTGTACCCGTGATGGACCTACCTCAAGTAAAGCAGGACATTGAACCGGTAACTCCCAATACGCTTCTAAGTCTTGAAGTCAGTTCACATGTAGCAGGCACAAAAAATCGCTCATCTCTAATCAGTTGGCTTCCTACTTCGTGGGGAGAACCAGAAAGAGCCGTCGAAAAAGCCCTTGATTACGCGGAACAATTTTCCTTAGGTTCGTGTTGTTTTTGGACTGACGGAAATGAAACACTGATGATAGTTCCTCGTGCTATCCCGAGAGAACAACTCATAAAAATCACCAAAAAAATGGGAATGGATTATCTAAGTAGAGAACTCAAACAGAGAGAACATGCTTGGGTTCGAATTTCGGGTGAAATGACGGAACATGAGGATTGGGAGAGGGTGTTAACTCCAATCAATGTACTGGCAAAAGAGACGAATGGAAGATGTATTTGGCCATGGTCATCATCTCACCTAGCATTAGCACAAAGGATGGGCCTTAATGTCGAAAAGGACAATCGAGAATGCTCAGGCAGTCCAGAACCGTCAGTACGAATTGTTCGTCGAGCATGAATGATTATATGATTCCGAGTAGACAAAGATCTGTTTCCACCGGAGCTTTGGCAATGACGGCTGCACTAAAGTGCCCATGACCCTACCGACTGTTGGCGCTTGGAAACCGCGCCAACAGTCAAACCCATGGTGAAGGAATGAAGAAAATCGGACTTTTCATTTTCATCTTTAGTGTCGTGCTATCAGGTGCATTTGTTTTTGCAAGTACTGAAGCCTCAGGTCGAGTGCTGATTCAAACCGAAGCAGTTGTTTCCAATGAGACCTATTACACTGAAAATTATGTAGAATGGCGATATGTTTGTACTGCTGAGATAGCGTTTGAATACACTGCTGAAGGTGATCAGTCAACATATTCAGGACAAACTCGCGGCACTATGGAGAGCAGTTCATCATGCATCGAAGAGATTGAACGAACCTATGCTGCCGGAACAATTCTAGACATCTATTACTGGAATGACGACCCGAGCAATTATGAATTCCGAAATGTTGACTTTGGCGAGGCTGGTATGTACAACTGTTGTGCTCTATTCTTCGGTATTTTCGCAACTGTTGGAATTGTCATGGCGTTTCTCGGTGGCGGCGCAAGTACTTCGATGTTAACCGGAGGATTATCTGCAAGACCGAGCGGGGGACAGCCAAACTACTCCGCTGCTCAGGGCGCTCAAATGAATCAACAACCAGCATCAGTAATGGGAATGCAAAGTTCTTACACATCCAGAAATACAGGGTACCTCGGTTACAAAGAGCGAAATTACAATTCGGTAATCGACCGTTTACGGCTCCATGGATCGACACCACAGCAGGCACGATCTACTGTCATTAATGCTGATTTTATGACTCCAAATCAAGCAGAAAAATTCTTCAACAATCCTTATGTGATGCAAACTTTGGGCCACGATAATCATTCACGTGCAGAAAATACGGTGTCTTCCAGTATGAAAACACCGAAAAAGAATTTTTGGACTTCTGCTACTGAATCTGCACTTTCAAGCAGTGATAACGATGAGGAATGTGGTTTCACTGGTTGTTCCAAGAAGGTCAATTCCTTTGACTTCCGCTGCTTTGAATGCAGGAAAAGATTCTGTGACGAACACCGAGGTGCCACATTTAAGTGCGCTTCATGCAACTAAAACTCAGATGTAAACTTCTTTTTTATGGAGACCTATTTTAGGTGCAAGCCCACGCTGACGTATTGATTGTAGCAGCACCTTTCCATCGTTGCTACGAGCGTAGGTCAGCTCACTCGGGCTAACAAACTGGTTCCAATATTTTTGGAACACTTGTGCACGGGGTTTGGATGATGCGAGTTTGGTTGGAACTGCATGATACATTTGTATTGCACTCACTTTTTTACGAAGATATTTGGCCAAAACCTCAGGCATTAATGTCGATAGCCAAGTTTCTTCCATAAACTGGGATGAACGGCTAATCAAGTATCGAGGTTTTGATAGAGAACCTAATACTTCCTCTAAAGATGAACTGAAGAGCAAGCCTTCATCTGGAGTAGAGTGATGTAGGTGGTAGCGTAACCAACCACCTCCACGTTCTCCACCCTTAGGAGAGCAATGTATCGTCATTTCACCTAACTCTTGGTATGAAGCAACGATGGCTTCCGCGATAGCAAGGGTCAAAGAAGACTCTGTCCACAATTCCTTTTCAGTTCCAAAACGAAATCCTTGAGCAAATCCTCTAGGTGATTTGGTTTCAAGTGCTGGACGAGATTCTATTCCAAACGGTTCTCCAATAGCCCATAGTTCACGTGTATATTCACGAGTACGAGACCTTCGAAGCATTTCATCATTGAACATTGCCATACCCTCACTGATACCTTCAGGGCGAACATCATTGAAGGCTGCGTGAACATGTCCTACACCTTTTTCGATTGCCCCATCGTCACAAACACCGTACAGTTGTTTGTGCTTCTGTTTGAATCGTTCATAATCATCAAAACCCTTGGTGAATTCTTCGGCAATACAAACGATATCCCAATTGTTTGCGACTTTTTCAGGCCATAATTTATCGATTCGAATCGAACGACCACGTAGTTGGTTAATACTCATACTGGTTGTTACAGTCGTCATGTCAATCAAAACGTTAATCCTAGAAGCATCCCAACCTTCTCCAAGCAAACCTCGAGTACCTACCAGGCATCGAGTAAATCCTTCTTGGAAAAATTCAGTAATCATGAGTGAATAATATCGAGGAATCCAATCTTTGCCTTTTCCGTGAATCTCGTGGAATCCTTGATGGGGTTTGTCTTCTAATTTGATGTCCAATGAGCGTTCTTCGACCCATTTCTCCGCCTTTTCAATAAATTTTTCATAAAGGTCATCATCAACCAGAACGGTGCTTCCTGTCATTAATATTGGATCAAGGTAATCTCCAGCGGGATGATGAACTAGCGTTCTCAAAACAGAGATTGCTCCACCTGCCTCTTTGTCAAGAACCCCCTCCACCAAAGTTGTGGCAGAAGTTTTTTCAAAATCGGTGACAATTACTGCGCGAATATCTGGACCTAGTGACTGCATTTCCACGTTGATAATATCATTTACCGCCTGTACTTTTGCAGAGGCATAAGCCATGACACGTCCAACCGGAGAGGCACAAGGACGAGAACCCGTCTCGGTGATTTGAATTCCCAGCATTCGCAGTCTAGCAACGACAGATTCTGATAAAGCATGGTCTTTCTTGCTTTTAGATCTGCGTAGTCCATGGCGAACATAGCGTGAAAGCACTGTACGTAAAATACTCATTTTGGTAAATGATTGGTCATTAGGATCATAATCGATATTGGGGACGCCTGACGGTAAAGGCAACCGATTCATACGCAAGAAACGACGAGCATCCTCAGAAAATGCACTATACTTACGTTCATAATCATCCCAAGAAAGATGTTCCCCAGATGGGGAGTTACGTGATATTAATTCCTCAATCAGCCACTGGTCTAGAGAGGGTATCCTGTTTGATTCCTTTTCATGTTCGGGATTTCTCAATTCATTCAATAATTGTTCAAATTCATCATCGACACTGGCAATATACTGCAACTCATGACTCGCAGGTCGAACAAAATAACATAAATCCTGGTAAGGTGCCAGATTTGAATCACGAACGAGGGCAGGAACTGGAACGCTGTAGTCAATTGGGCCGAAGAATTCGTCGTATCTCTTGACATCCAATTCTTTGAATCCAGAACCGTCGGGAGGAGTAGCAGTTAGACCAAGAATAACCGGGTCGTCAAACATCTCCCGAACTTCGCTAAGAATTCGCCCCCAATGATGCATTAAGTGATGGCACTCATCTAAAATAATCAATCCTATACCGGCCTCTTTGAGAAGCATGAGATTTTCTTTCGCACTTTCGTGAAGAGTCCACAGAGCATTCCCATGCTCTGCAAATTCGTCTCTAACCTTCTTTCTATAGGTAGATAAACGGGATGTGTAATATTTCTTATTCCTCTCCTTGAGATCCATCTGCCAAGCATTTGCCTCTTCATGGTTCGATGCTTCTTCATCTTGGATAAGTTTTTCAGCCCATAATTCTAAAGCAACTTCATCGAGGTCTTCACCGCCTTTTCTTGGCATTGTCACGGATTGATATGTGAGAGATGTCAAAAGGCCTGGCTTCTTTGGATCCGTGCTGATGAATTCACCTTTCCCATCCAAATCGAAGAGAGATGTTCGAGCTGCCCATTGTGCTTGTATTGCAGAATTAGGAGATAGCACAAGTGCTGGTTTTCGAACAAGGTCTGCCCACACGTAGAGGCCAAGGACTGTCTTTCCCGAACCTGGGGGCGCTACAATATGGAGCCTTTTTTTCCCAGATTCCAACTGAGGAATAATAATTGAACTCGCTGCTTCCTGTGAAGGACGAAGAGTACCTGAAAACCGAATGGAACCAAAATCAGGCAAATCGGGCATTTGAGAGTCACCTTAATTCAACGAGGAGGACCTCGTTTGGGGCCAGATGGACCACCTTTGGGAGGGCCGCCTTTGGATGGACCTGGAGGACCGCTCTTCTTTGGAGGGCCACCTTTGGTTGGGCCTGGAGGGCCGCTCTTCTTTGGAGGGCCGCCTTTGGATGGGCCTGGAGGACCGCTCTTCTTTGGAGGGCC
>DAIUCF010000007.1:12632-51663 GCA_036846305.1 Candidatus Poseidoniaceae archaeon
CCGCTCTTCTTTGGAGGGCCGCCTTTGGATGGACCTGGTGGGCCACTTCTCTTTGGAGGACCGCCTTTACCGGGTGGGCCTCCTCGTTTTGGAGGAGTTCTTTGAGGTGCACTTTCAACTTCTTCCTCCTCATCTTCAAACATGGCACCACAATGAGGACACTCGTTGTCAGTCTCTTTCACAAGACCATCACAAATCTCACATGCAAACATTTCTACATCTTCGTCATCAGAAGAGTCTCCTCCGTCTAAATTTTCTACTTGACCGTCTTTCGAACGGAACAGTTTCAATTCGGTTGTTAAATCAAAGCCTTTCAAAGCAACTTCGGTTTCAATAGCATGTTGGAACGCCTGTGTAAGGTCTTCAGGAGTATCGAGAACTCTTCCGTCATCAACATATGTGACGTTGACCTGCAACACATCAGACTCCATTTTCGCTTGCGGTGTTTCAACAGCAACTCCTCTCTTTCTTGCAACACGACGAACTGCGACCTCACACATTCGTCGGAGCAGTGCTTCACTCGGCGAATCTTTAGATACGGGCTGACCAAGTGCACCGGCAATGACATCTTGTGCAGGGTTAGTGGTTTCAGCACCACGTAAATGCGCTGGCAAATCTGCGCCAAGAGAAGCAAGGACGTTGTTTGCAGGTGACTGGTTCATGTTCAACCACTGACTTCTACGTTCGTCTTTCATTGCTCGTTCAGCCTCAGCTAATCGGTTTACCATTGCATCCGTGGGTGAAGCAGATGGATTATTTGCAACGACTGTACCTCCTTGAGTATGAGATAAATCATTCACAATACGCTTTTGCGGCAGAGCACCGCTTGCTAGAGAAGGGCCGCGAACTTGCTGTGGTCGGTCTGATTGAACATTGGGCAGAACATTGCTCTGGGGTGGATTCTGTTGGAGGTTTTGAGGAGGGAATTGACCCTGGCCCATTTGATTCGGCTGAATGTTTTGAGGAGGGAATTGGCCTTGAGGAGGGAATTGGCCTTGTCCTAACTGATTTTGTTGAAGAGGCTGAGGTGGGAAATTGCCCGGTGGGAAGTTTGGTTGTTGCTGAATTCCCATGGCAATTTGTTGGAGAACTTCGGGAGGTATGTTGGAATTACCTGGGGAGCTCATGTCGCGCTGTTGACGAACTGCTTCACCAGAGACAACACCAAAGTTCCTACCGCCCGACACTTCTTGTCCTGAGAGTCCTATTGAACCTGGATTTGTGAACCCCCCTGCCCTTGAAAGTTCTTGACGAGCACCACATTCTGGGCAGAATATGCTGTCATCAGGAATGAGTTCGGAACATGAGCCGCAATCCATAGTGTCACCCCGCAGTTGTGATGCTCGGGGGACTCTCCCTAAAGTCTTACGACTAAATGCCACATATGCCGTTAGATAATCGACAATTCAACACTTGCCAAACAGAGAGCAGATGGCCGGCTTTGCTATTTTAGATTCGCAATGTAAATGGATATTTGCCATGCTAAAGAAGTTACACTATACCTCATTGATCCTTATTCTTCTCTAACAACCGACGCACGCCACCAGGAATAATCAGGGCACGAACCAGCTTCCGAGCATACGATTTCATTTCATCACGAGTCACCTTGATTTTATCATCTGAATTCAATATGTTTCCAGTTCTCAACAAGGTGACCGTTCTTTGACCCACCAGAACCGGCAACATACACGAGGCTTTGAGGCGAAATTGTCCATCTGGCAACATGCGAATGTATTCTACAGCAGCATCAAGATGCTTGTTCGTAAAATCAAGATATTCATCGTATAAAGGACGGAATCGTTCGATATTCGAATGGTCCAGAAGGTCATCCGGCTTTAGCCCGAATCGGGCTAATTCTTCACCAGGGATATAACATCGACCAAAGCGTAAATCTTCTGGTATGTCTCGAAGTATATTGATCATTTGAAGAGCCTTGCCAAACCGAATTCCTTTTTCAAAGAATTCTGCCTCTTTTTCCGGGGATAATGTAATGACATGTTCAAGTGACATTTTACTCCAGAAGACGCCAACGCAACCAGCGACTCTATAGGTATAATCGTCTAACTCTTCGTTCGAGTTGAGGGATGAAATTTGCCCCCCTTCGTTGGCCGGACCAAAACGTTGCAAATCGAGCAACTGACCATTGACAATAACCTCTAAACATTCCAGTATGATGTTTCTGTCCTTTTCAGAATAGGCATTCAACCCTTCAACAACATCCGCAACATTTCTCAAAAGTTCTGCTTCATGTTCATTGACTTGTATTTCAGCGATCTCAGAAAAATCCGGCAATTCATTGGAACGTCCCTGAGCAACATCGTTGTATTTTATGAGGATATTCTCTAAAAATGAAGTCTCGCCGTGCTTCGAATCTGCTATGGTGTCAGCCACTCTAGCCAGTAGATACAACAAGCCAATATGTCCACGAATCTTTTTTGGCAAGTATTTGAGAGTAGGGTAAAATGAACGTGAAGTTCTTTCAAGAAGTGAATCGATTTTAGCGTTGATGAGTACTGCCATGCCCTTCCCCAAGACACGGTAGGAGCGTGTCTTCTTGATTGTGTGGGACAAATGTTAGCGAAAATTGAGGAATTGACCCATTTCGACAAACTGCAACTCATTTTCATGAATGAATCAAACGAATCTGCAACTTCCCACGTAGGCAATTATGCGCAGAACTCAAAAAGGGTGAGTGACGAGCACGATGTGGTCACGATGCTCGAACGCCGGAAACCTCTCGAATTGTTGTTCCCTTTGAAAGGGAACGCCAAGACGAGAGCGGACGAATCCGAATCAAAGAACCCTACGACCTTAGATCGCCTCCGAGCTGGTGTGATGTTGGCTCGTGATGCGGTTAAAGCAGTCAGTCTTACTGCAATGGAGGCCCTTCGTGAAGGTGCAACCTTCATCGGAATTGTTGGAGAAACCAACGAACTCGTTGACCCGTTTGAACACCTTGACGCACCAATATGGTCTGAACGCCCCCCACAAGAACTCACAAAATTGGCATTCAGATACTGCGAAGAATTAACAATGCGTGAAGCAGGAAACTTCTACCACTCGTTCAAGTATCTACCCGATCAACAACGTCAAGCAATGTGTGCCGTATACGCATTTTGTCGGCGTGCTGACGACATTGCAGATGGCGACTGGGCGGACCGATTCCCTGGTAGCATGGGCGAGATGGACCCTGAAGCAGTGAGTTACCGGGAACAACTCGAAAGCCTACAAGACCAGGGCACTATTCTGGATGCGGACGCATACCTCAACAAAATAACACAACTGTTTTTCTTCCGAAAGAAACTTTCAACTTGCTACTCTGAGGTTTACTCTACCGACCCTGTATTCCTTGCCCTCAAAGAAACAGTCGAAACCTATTCAATCCCCAGAGAAGTGTTTGATGACCTCATTTCAGGCATGGAGGATGACCTTTACAACAACCGATATCGCAGTTTTGATGAATTGTATGTTTACTGCTATAGAGTCGCATCTGTAGTAGGCTTGATGTGTATTGAAATTTACGGCTATGAAGATCCTCGAGCCAAGAAATTTGCTGAATCATGGGGTATTTTCATGCAACTTACAAATGTCCTACGTGATGTTGGCGAAGATATAGAAAGAGACAGAGTGTATCTGCCACTAAACGAACTTGAACAAAACGGAATTATTGAGAGCGAGTTGGGCGGCAAAGTGGTCCTCAACAAAAATTGGGAACCTTACTGTAGAGATTATGCTCGCAGGGCCCGAACATACCTTGCTGAGGCGCGCCAACTCCTACCGCTACTTCCAAGAAGAACACGGTATTCACCAGCGGCTATGATTGCGTTTTATGACAAAATTTTACGTCAGATTGAAAGGCAACAAGGAGATGTGTTCACCAAGCGAGTAAAACTCAACAAGATTCAAAAAATTAGTCTTGCTGCTGCTGTATACATGCGTCACCGCTTGCTTCCAGGATTCCTAGACCCAATATGGGCAGGACTTGCACGGATTGGATTGCTACCCGCTGTCTGATTAAATCGGGCATGTCGTGTGCCCGATGAGTTTGTAAAATGGACAAAATCCAATTGCTGAGGTTAGAATTCCCCAAACTCCTAAAACAAGTAATATTACATCCCAATCGATACTTGAAGCATACTCAATAGTCACCATTAACAGACCAGAGATGACCCGTACAATCCGATCATTGAGACTCAAGTTCATCGTTATCGAAGTTTACTCGATTTAACGACATATAAACTACTGTATAGAATGGATAAGCACCTTTAGCAGAGGTTAAACTTAGACCGAGCGAGTAAACGCCTGTATTCCAGTAATGTATCTGCCGAGAATCAGATTGTGAATGTCATGTGTACCTTCGTATGTTTTGACTGACTCCAAATTTGCCATATGCCGCATGACTGGATATTCATCCAAGACACCGTTTGCACCGTGAATGTCTCGAGCAACCCGAGCAATTTCAAGAGCAATGTCCACATTGTTCATTTTAGCAAGAGATATCTGTTCGTTAAACCAGGTGCCGTCATCTTTCTTTCGACCGAGGTGATATGCCAAAAGCTGTCCTTTAGTTATCTCTCTGAGCATCCAAGCCAACTTGTTTTGAACCAATTGATATGATGCGATTGGGTGGTCAAATTGGATTCTTGAGAGTGAATAGGTTTTGGCGCTATGGAAACATGCCATAGCAGCCCCTAGTGCACCCCATGATATTCCAAATCGTGCATTATTCAAGCACGAGAACGGCCCGCGCAGTCCTTTGACGTTCGGAAGCATCCGGTCTTTAGGAATCTTACAATCTTGGAATACCAGTTCACTGGTTACCGAAGCTTTGAGTGAATGCTTGCCTTTCATTTCTGGAGCAGTAAAACCTTCGTCTCCCTTTTCAACAATAAATCCACGAATGACTCCATCGAGTTTAGCCCAAACGATTGCCACATCAGCAATCGTACCGTTTGTAATCCACATTTTTGCGCCATTTAAGAGATAGTGATCTCCTTTATCCTCTGCCTTGGTAATCATGTCACCAGGGTTCGAACCATAATCCGGTTCGGTGAGCCCGAAACAACCAATCCATTCTCCAGAAGTCATTTTTGGAAGATAATGATTCTTTTGTTCTTCTGAACCAAAGTCCCATATTGGATACATTGCCAAAGAACCTTGTACAGAGGCAAAAGAACGTAGACCTGAATCGCCACGTTCCAGTTCTTGACAAATTAGTCCGTACGCTACATACGAAAGCCCGGGGCACCCATAGCCTTTCAATGGCGCTCCTAGAACACCCATTTCACCTAAGGCTACACGCCATTCATCAAGAAATACCCCTTGAGCGCATGCATGCTCAATCTTTGGGAGAACCTCTTCGTCAACCCAATCTCGAACCATGTCTCGAATCATTATTTCTTCTTCAGTCAGTAGGCTTTCAATGTCGTAAAAGTCGACTCCTTCGTAAGGCTCCATACTATCCTCTCATAGGTTGCTCTGCTAGGGGCTTCAATAACCTAACCCTCCAATAGTTACACAACTACACTCATTTTTTGTCGTAACCGCGCAACTGCATATACTTACGCTGTAGATATGGACTGTTCATGTAAATGAGGCCTAAGACTACTCCGGGAACCGAAACGGTAACTGCAATCATGACGATAACGGAAATCATCGTCATCTCCTCTTCATCAGATATCGTTTCAAACTCTACAATGTTTCCAAATGAAGTTACAAGAAATCCTTGTTGATGCTCATTTTCCCAAACAAATTCGATGGAGCGCCCCGAAATTACTGAATCCCACGCAGCAGCATCTTCCGGCAGAATTTGAACGAAAGCTTCGGAGATTAGTGGCTGATGCCTGATGGTGGAAAAGGGAGCGAGATAGACTAGCGTTGTACCATCATGCCCACGTGAGATTCCAGTAAATTCTCCATCAAGTGTTCCGAATTGTTCAACTTCTCGTGCTGTAGACTTGCTGGGGTCAATGGTATCAATCCGAATCGCTTGTGTTTTAAGCCCACTTGCAAAACCCACACACTCGTTGAGCGTAGGGTCTGCACAATCAACACCAATCCAAGTGTTACCACTCGTACCCGAAAGGAACGTAACTTGGTCGTTTGTCGAAATTACTGCCATGCCGTCATTGAGTGTTGTGACAACACACACATTTTGATTGCTGTGACAGGCTATGTCGCTTACAGGAGAGGTCCTTGTTTCGCTCAAAGCAGTCATTCCTGAACCTTCAGAAAACTTCCAAATGCTGCCATCTGAACCACCAAAGTAGGCGTAATCTCCCGCAGGCCGCCACTCGACTGCAGTCATATCTGTTCCAAGTAAAGCACCTGAACCGTTAACTGTTGAAATAGCATGATTTTCGATGGTGTATCGAAGAGCAACTCCCAAGTCACCTGTGATGAGTGCTGTTTGACCCCGAGGATGCCAAGAGACATCATTGAGGTCGGTGTTTCGATTGGTACTTAGTTCGACATCCAAACTCCTATCTTCGGGGTGCATGGATGAGATTCTGTGGGCATAGCCGTCCTCACCGATGAGTAAAACTGAAACGCCATCAGGTGAAACTTTGCCTGCCCGAATACCTATATCTGCGTCTTCAAGGGTGTCCGCAAGACTCAAACTTACTGCAGATTCCAGTTCAGCAGGTACCGCCGGTAGCAGAAGAATGAGGAGCATAAATCCAACAATCAGAGGTCGTCGCATGATTTGCCCAGCAAGAACTATCAAAAAACCCCTCCTATCAACAACCTTCTGTTCTCATACTCCTCAACGGTGAGCCTTATGGCAAAGAGGTTCTTGGGCGTTGTATGGAGAGATTCGCAGTACGGCGCGGTTTGGAGAAAAAAATGGGCGGAAATGCAGGCCTTGCACGCATTGCCACGACATACTTTGATGATATTGAAGTAAGTTCTGAAGGAGTCTTCACAGGTTCGTTCGCCATACTTACAAAAATCACTGGCCATTTTGGTGATGATGGTAAACTCGTTGTTGATGTAACCCAGTTGAAAGGCGAAGACCTCAACCAATTTCTCTCGGAGGATGGAGGACGTGAACAAGCGATGGAGTCTCGTAAAAGATGGTCTTCTTTTCTGGACGAAGTAACTGGATACAGTCCAAAGCAACGTGGTGACAAGGCTAAAGAAGACGCAAAGAAGTTTTCAAAAGCCAAATCAGCGATTAAAATGGCTCACAAAATGATGAAAATGAGTTCATCAATCAACCAAGAGACAATTGATAAAGCAAACACGATGATTGCCGAATTACAAGAAATGATTGATTCAGGAAACCCTCCATCTGAAGGTCGAGTCAAGAAACTGAACGACTTAATCTGATTCTAGCGTGATATCATGGGCGTCGATTCAGTTCTCGAACCCTTTATTGAAGATAATCCGAAGATTTTGGAACTTGACGCCAAGCAACAAAAGCGCCTTGCACTTATGGTTGGACATGTCGAGGAAACCATAGGAATAGATCACTTGGTAGATTGTCTTTCAGACAATTCCAGTATGGGCGGAGACGGAATTATTCGCTGCTACGTTGGTTTTGAACCGTCCGGAAAAGCACATATCGGCTGGAAAGTTCTCTCTCTGCAGCTCAAAAGAATGCTTGAAGCAGATGCCAATGTATTGATTTTCCTCGCTGATTGGCATGCCTGGGTAAACGACAAATTCAACGGCGTAATGGAAGATATTCAAACAACAGCGAAGTATATGGAAGAGACTTTTCGCTCGCTTTTAGGACATCCAGAAGAAGGTGAAGGACCCGGTCAACTTCGATTCATTTGGGCCTCTCAGATAATGAGTTCCGGGGATTATTGGGCTCGAGTACTTCGATGCTCGAAAGGCGCAACATTGGCCAAAGTTCGCAAAACATTCACCATCATGGGTCGAGATGAGGCTTCATCAGACCATGATTTATCGAAGTTCTATTATCCTGCAATGCAAGCAAGTGATATCTTTGAAATGGATATTGATGTGGCTCTTGGTGGAATGGATCAACGAAAAGCACACATGTTCATGCGAGATGTGGCAACAAGGTGGAATTGGAAAAAACCAACCTGCATACATACCCCCATTCTCTCGTCACTCAAGGCTGCTGGAGTTCGGATGGAGAGTTTTGACCACAAGATGAGTAAATCTGACCCTGGGGGGGCGATTTTGCTTCACGACTCTCCCAAAGCACTTAGGAAAAAAATGCAAAAGCATGCGTATCTGGATCCAAAAGATGAGCATTCGCCAGTGTATGAACTAGCGGAACATGTTGTACTGCCTGAATGGGGAGAAATTGTTGTCACTCCAAACCCTAAATTTGGCGAACCATCAACATGGAGCAGCCTTGAATCGTTTAGGGCAGCAGTCACTGATGGAACACTTCACCCGTTGGACGCAAAACTTGGAGTAGCGGACGGAATCAGCAGAGGACTGATTTCAATCACAGAACATTTTGAGGCAAAACCGGAAACACTCGAGGCTGTTAATTCACTTAGCAGGAAGTGAATCCAATATAGATTCTTCTATAGAAAGGTTGTCTACGTTGGAAAAACCTTCCCCGATACTGTGTGATTTCAGGAATACCATGCGCCTGGTATCGCGAATAAAGTCCCTGTTCACCAGTGGATCAACTGCTACTACTGCATTGATAGTTAACATGTCTCCATGTGAGAATTGTCCAACATACTCATCAAAGACAACCACTTGAAACACTTCACCATTGCCGGCTTTGCCATCGAAAATCATCTGCGGAGATACCACTTCAAGATACTGTATATCTTCGTAAAAATTTTCTTCGACCACCATGGAGATGTCAGTAGGGTCTTTGACGTAACCTTTAGGGTTCTTGGATTGACGATCCTCGAGTAACTCATCTAAGCATTTTCTGCAGTACTTTACCTTCTCCCTAGGGCGGGCCAATCGTTCATTGACTGTCCATTTGGATTCACAATCATTGCATTGATAGGAACTGCTTTTCAGCCAGCCAATTGCTGGACTAGTCATCACCACAATGGCGTCAAAAGAAAGTAAACGAGTGCGGTCACGCATACGCAGGTCACTCAATTCATAGGACCGATTGGAGGGCAGATTTACCACGCGTATGACAGGACGTGTCGACATACTTCTGACTGAGTATTGCTCTTTGAGAACTTGATTTCCGCATGCTAAGGTGTGGTCCATGTTTTCAGAAAAAGTAACTTGCAAATCTCCAAATTCTGACAGATCATCCCATTCAATCTCAAATCCAAAAACGGGATCATCTTTCCCAGGTAAAGCATTGAGGTCGGATTCATACTTCGGACTTTCAAACAGAAGTCGCCATGATTCCAATGTCTTCTGTTCGGCTTCATTTGGCTCGGTCGGATTCTTTGGCAGCATGGATTCTACTTGCGTTGTGCGACGGTTAAGAAACATTGCGCTAAATCCTTCAACACTCACACGAACGATGAGAAGATGAGCTCGTTAATTCAATGATGTGGTCGAAAGGAGTAGGTGCAAATGTTCAAGAATCTCTTAGAACTCGATTGATTTACAAAGGTGTTCTTACATGTCCAATATCATCGTCCTCGTCAAACAAGTTCCCGATACCAACGCCCGAATCATAGTATCTGGTGACAGAGTCGATTTATCCGCAGTCAAGAAAGTTATGAGCCCATATGACGAATTCGCCGTTGAGACTGCACTCCAACACCGAGAAGCCGTTGGCGGTGAAGTCACTGCAATTACGGTAGGCGGCCCCGGTGCTGACAAGGTTTTGAAGGATGCAAAAGCGATAGGTGTCGACCACATCGTACGTATAGACTGCTCTGAAAGCCTAGATTCTAATGCTCTTCAATCAATGCTGGCATCAACCGTATCTGAACTCGGTGCTAATGTAGTGTATTGCGGTAAATCTGCGGCAGATACCGGTGCAGGTTCGACTGGACCTGGATTAGCAGAGAGGTTGGGGTGGGCTTCTGTCTCCAACAGTACCAATGTTTCTTTTGGAGAGCAACTTTCTGTTGTGACCCCATCAGCAGGTGGCAATGCACGGTTTAGCGTACCTTTACCAGCCGTTGTGTCATGCGACAAGGGTGACATGAAAGTTCGAAAGCCGAACGTAAAAGGAATCATGCAAGCCAAGAAAGCAAAAGTTGACGTTCGAAATGTCGACGTTCCATCTTCATCCGTAACAGTGGTTTCCCACAGCATGCCACCAGCAAAACCTGCCGGTAAATCCTACGATGGCGGAGCTGCTGCCGCTGAAGTTGCCCGCCTGTTACGCGACGAAGCAAATGTCATCTGAGGTGTAAAAAATGAGTGAAACTATAGTAATCGCTGAAATTGTAAAAGGAACCGTCCATCCGTCAACCGCTGAACTCATCACTGCGGCCCAATTATTGGGCTCTCAACCGGTAGTCATTGTCCCGTGTACAGATGCTAGTGTGGCTGAAGGAGCGGCTGGATTTACTGGATCTTCTCGGGTTGTCGCCGCCAAATCAAATGTCTTTGAACACTATGATGCTGCTGGTTGGGCTGCCGCTATCGATGCAGTAGCACCGAGCGGAATTCTTGTTGCTTCCGCCTCGCCTCAGTCGAAAGACCTCGCTGCACGCATCGCTGCACGTAGAGGAATATCTGTGGTCCAAGATGTTACCCAAATTGAAGGCGGAAATCTAACATCTCCAATTTATTCCGGTAAAGCAATGCAAACCGTGGCAATCAGTGGAGATGCTGTAGTTACCGTACGACCGAATGTGTTTGATGCCGCTCCCACTGGTGACCAGTCAGATGTTTCTGTGGTCGATACTACCGGTGACATGGCAACTGCTGTTCAAGAGTTCATGGCTCGTGCTTCAAGCAGATTGGATGTAGCTGAAGCGAACATCATTGTATCTGGTGGACGTGGAATGGGCTCCCCTGACAACTTTGTTCATTTGGAACAAGTCGCAGACACAATTGGGGCTGCTGTTGGAGCATCACGTGCTGCTGTTGACACATGGGATGCAATACCTCATTCAATGCAAGTTGGACAAACAGGAAAAACTGTCAATCCTAATCTTTACATCGCCGTAGGCATTTCAGGGGCAATTCAACACCTTGCCGGAATGCGCTCTTCAAAATATATTGTAGCAATCAATAAGGACGCTGACGCACCTATATTTCAACATGCAGATTATGGAATCGTAGCCACATGGGAGGAGGCGTTACCCGTCCTCCAGTCTACTCTTTCATCGATGATGAATTGATTACGAATACTTTCCAATCGTGTAAACTCCGCTTCCTGCAGAGTCGCCCACGAAAGGGTTCGTCTCTTTCTCATGACCAATTGTTGTAAGTGGTCCATGGCCAGGATAAACGATTGTCGATGGCTCAAGAGACCAGAGTTGAGAATGAATCGAGTGAGCCAACACCTCAAAATCGCCTCCTGTGTCTGGCAAGTCAGTCCGACCAACAGAACCAGCGAATAATGTATCTCCCACGAACAGATGGTCAGGACCATCATCAACTAAAAGTCGAAGACAACAACCTCCTAAGGTGTGGCCCGGAGTGTGACGTATCTCAAATTCAAGAGCACCAATTTCTAAAAGTTCTCCAGCAATCAAATCAACATCAGCAACTGCTGGAATAGGAATCTGAAAACCATATCTCAAGGCTGATTTTTGTGCAAGAGTCTGCAAGAAGGTATCGTCAGGGTGAAGATACCAATCAACGTTGTAGTGGTCTTTCAAGTCAGGGATGTGGCCACTATGATCAAAATGTGCATGCGTATTGAGTAGAGCAACCACCTTCCTTTGCGGAATTCTGTTTTCAGCCATTTCAGATGCTGATTTTGGCCCATTGGTCCAGTCTGGGCCCTGACCTGTAAAACCATTAATCCAATCGATGAGTCGTTCTGGTTCTGCTCCACCATCGATGATGATTGTATCCCCAGTGACTCTGTCGGTTACTACAGAACAGCGCATTTGAAGAATCCCTACAAAGAAGTATTCTACCCAGGGGTTACTGACGGCCATGTGCATACGAAGTGCATCACCTTCATGAGCCTAGCCTTACCGAATGAGAATTTGTAATGAATCGCTGGACCATTGGCCATCAACATCACAAATTCGCAGCTCAAACCGATAATTTCCGGGCAACAGTCGAACTTTGACTCTAGAGGTAGATGCGATTTCCTTTCCCGATTGCTCAACCCAAGACCATGTCTTTATTCGATCTTGAGGGTCAAGGGAACCGCTCCCATCTAGGGTGACAATTACCGAACCATCTTCATCTACCACATGTTCTTGATCATCTCCAGATACTGCGCTTGGCACAATTATTTCATCAACCTGCATATGGAGTTCACTAAGCAGGTTCTCATCAGGAAGGTTTGCCATATTCTCTATTGCATCGTCGAGTTGAGAAAGTAATTCATCGGTATCGATATCCAAAGTTCCGTCTTCCTTTGATGGGGCAATTTCACCATGTGTACCTTCGAGTGCATCATGAAGAGCATCAAGAGATACATCTGGAATCAAAGGTTGAGACATCGCGTTCAACTCCTCTTGGGTGAAATAATCATCCATAGAGTCATCTTCGCTATACATCTCCTCAGCAGACATTTGAGAAACCTCTTCGGTTTTCTGGAACCACAACGTCAATTCTGATTCATCAATCTCTTTCGGTTTTTGATTGAGAGAAAATTGGCCAAGAGGTTCATGGTCTGTCCAATCGTTTTGGTCTTCTCCGGCAAAAAGACAAATTGAACCATCTCGACTTGCTGACAAGAATTGGGTCATTCCTTGATGTTCGATAAGCCATGCACTACCATCAACTTCACGACCGTGTATGTAAAACCAAGCAGAAGCCAAAGTTACCCCTCCTCTATAGAGCAGTTTGCTAATTGGGTGCTTGCACTCCATCCAAATCTCAGGTTCATTGACAAAAGCTCCATCAAAACACAAAACTTGTCCGTTATCAAAACCGCATAGGATCTGCTGTCCAATTGATTCAACCTGAAGCAATCGACTTTTGACATCGTTACGGTGGACCAAGTTCTGGTGTTCAAGGTCCCAAAATTCCACTTCAAGAACTTCTTCTTCACCGGCCACCAGAGCATAACCTTCTCGCCCTATGACCACTCGATTTCTTGAAGAGCCACCCAAACATGTTATCGATTCACCTTGCTCCCCCCTAGTAGGCCTACTCCATATGCTAACACCATTTTTGATGGCTTGAACATGACCATTTTCATGACTGATGAGTAAATATTCTCCAACCACCGATGAAAGAACAATATCGGTATATGTCTGATCCAGAGGGAACGTAGTGCCGTCCAGATGAATCAACGATAAGCGTCCTAATCCATCAACCACTGCAAAACAAGTTGGAAGTTGATGAAGTTCAAATCCTCCAGCTTCAATCTCAAACTGCCAGAGGACTTTACCTTTCAAATCAAGACATGTTAGACCATAAGCGTCATCTAAAACAACTATCCATTGTTCGTCAACAATCAGTTTTCGAACAAAAGACTCCGCACTCCAAGTTCCGCTCAATTCAAACACACCATCACTTTGTTGAGCGATAAAGACGTTACCATCTCCTTCAGCCCATGAACTGATTGTACCACTTGGGCATAATCCTAAAGCAGTCACTTTAGCCTCGGGCTGAAACGCAACTTGTACTGAATGACTCATGAGCATAGACAGATGAGGCGGCGGGTCTCAATTAACCTCACCCCTTGATTGGGTCATCTATCCAAGAAGAATTATCTGGATGAGGGCGGTACTGGCTAGGTTGTTCAAGATGCATCCAAAGTGCGTTCTTTTCTTCATCTGTCCAACCGCACAACGGTTCTAAAGTCGATAGTGGGGTAGTTTTGACTGCCTCCTCTCTACGCTGAATAAATGGTTTGGCCTCATCCTTGGACAGACCAACAACTCCCCAAGCCGGACGTTGATACATGTGATTGTTCTCATCTTTCGTTCGAGTTCGTTCACCGATAAAGGGGTCCCATTTTTTGAGAATTTCGATAAACTCTGGCTTCGAATCGAGAACGGGAATTATACGAGATCCACGGCGCATGATAAGGAAGGAACTGAGAACATCATCTCGTGAAGACAACTGTGATAGAACGTCTCCTTGCACGCCGGTAGGTAGCCCACCTGGCCCCAAGACACGCTTTTCAATAGATGAAACCTTAGAGGGTTCTAGGATAATTTTTACCCACCAATCTGGATTCGACAGGTCAACTTTGAGCGAAGAGTCCTGTTCGATAAGACTCGTTCCAAGAGCTCGGGCATACGACTGAGAATCCCAAATGTCTTTCTTACCCAAACGCTTTACTCGAACCCCAAATGTCCGAGGTATTCCAACATTTGAATGCCGCCCTAACAATAAACTCGAGATGAAGTTTGGATCGGGGTCTGCGGAGAGCTCAACAATACGATCCATAGCAACAATTCCAAGACCATGACACATCAAATCTTCAACAACTTGGGGGTCTGCATCAGAATAGACTACATCAAAATCTCTTAATCGATCACGAATAATTGGGGTAGATGAATTCGCTGCGAGTTGAACTAAATTTTTCCGTAGAGCACGCTGGAATGATCGTCGAACTACTTTGGATTTCAATCCGAGTTCACCAAATCGCAAAATCCATGAGTTTTGTGCCATGCACAATCCTCAGATTTCTGTATCGTTGTGCATGTCGACGATTTCATCATCCTCGCTGGAATCAATTTTCGCAGTATCATTTCGAGAGGAAAACAATGCGTCAAGATAATCTTGGTCAATATCTCCAGTAACATACTCTCCATTGAAACAACTCGTATCAAATCTCGAAGGAGAATTCTCACCAATCGATGTCGCTTCAATCAAATCTTCAAGTGTTTGCTAAAACAATCGATCGCTACCAATTATTGAGTTAATTTCCTCAATAGTGTTGCCATTTGCGATAAATTCAGTAATCGCCGGCATATCGATGCCGTAGACATTTGGAAAACGCACTGGAGGGGCTGCAGACGCAAAATATACTTTGGAAGCACCCACATCTCGAGCCATCTCGATAATTTGAGCACTGGTAGTCCCTCTAACTATAGAATCATCTACAAGGAGTATGTTTTTGCCTCTAAATTCATGTTCTATCGCGTTGAGTTTACGTCGAACTGATTTCTCTCTCAAGGCTTGACCTGGCATAATGAAAGTTCTACCGACATAACGATTTTTAACAAAACCTTCACGATAGGGCACATCCAATGCTTTGGCCATTTGAAGGGCTGCAATTCTACCGGAATCGGGCACCGGAATTACGGCATCAATGTCATGATTTGGCCACTGTTCAAGGATTCTCTTGGCAAGAATATCTCCTTGATTTAGTCGCGCATGATATACCGAAATACCATCTATCACTGAATCAGGTCTTGCAAAATAAACATGTTCAAAGATGCATGGGGACGCATCCACCTTATCCGCACATTGTCGATTAAACATATGGCCAGAATTGGAAATGAATATTGCTTCACCCGGCTCAACGTCGCGAACAATTTCAAACCCGAGGGCTGTGATTGCGACTGATTCACTTGCAACAATCCATTCTGTATGCTCTCCATCGACTCTTTTACCAAATATAAGCGGACGAATCCCGTAAGGGTCTCTGAATGCTAGCAAGCCATAGCCAGAGATAATAGAAACACAAGCATAACTTCCTTGGACACGACGATGAAGACTTGATACAGCACCAAATACGGTTTCAATATCCAAATGCGGAGCACCTTCAATAGAAAGGTTTGAACCGTTTGAATCAAGTTCAACTGCAAGCATGTTAAGCAATATCTCAGAATCACTGCTGGTATTCATGTGACGGTGATGGTTGTCAGTAAGTTGAATGTTTAATTCTCGAGCGTTGGTTAGATTACCATTGTGTGCAAGACCTAACCCATACGGTGAATTGACATAAAACGGTTGAGCCTCAGCTCTAGACGAAGAACCAGCTGTAGGATAACGAACATGCCCAATTCCTACATGCCCTTGGAGTCTACGCATGTGGCGAGTGTAAAAGATGTCAGACACGAGACCATTGGACTTTCGCAGACGAAATTGGCCGTTAAAATCGGTCATAATACCTGCCGCATCTTGGCCTCGATGTTGCAAAACGGTAAGGCCGTCGTAGATTAATTGGTTAACATGGACATTTTGTTGCCCAACTATCCCAATGATGCCACACATACTCTTGCCTCAACTCCCCCAGTGCTTGACGCTTTGTAGCCATTGTGGCTAGAAAAATGTCCTCCAGTTTCAAGCCTTAGGACGATGAGCCTTCTTGGACCAATTGAATTTACGCATACGAGCAGTTTTACCGTAACCGCATGATGCACAGACAGATTTTTGCTTGTGGTACGAATTTCGACCACATCGACGGCAACGTATGTGGGTTGTCTTTTGACGCTTACCCATGGATGGAGTACCTTTCGACATAGAAACACCTGTATGCTCGCCCACCGACCACCCCCTTATCAAACCGACGGCGAAGAAAACCCTTCACAAATACTAACTATTCTTCTTCGTAGGTAAAATTAGAACGTTGCTTTTGTGAAGTTATTGCAGAAAAGGTGACACCCAGTGAGATTCCGATTGCCACCAAAACTGCTCCAGCAGAAACCAACATGTGAACTATATTGTAAATTGCTTGAGCGCGTACAGAACCGTTGTCTTCAAGCAACATAGGCCCCTGGTCAATGAAGAAAATAGTCGCTGCAATTCCAAGAATTGTTGCACAGAACATGCCGACGAGAGGTGCTAATGGCCGGTTACGAGACTCTCCGTAAAAGAACAGATTCCCCAAGAGCACCAACGAACATAATGTGTATGCGGTAAGTGTAGCGTTGGCAAAACGAGTAAAAGCGATCTCAGTATCGAAGCCTTGGATACCTGCTGAAAAAGAAATATCAATTGCCAGTATTAGGAGAAGTGGCAAGATAAACGCTAACACCATCGATCTCCACGTAAATACAAGCTTCTGCTGAATCATTCCTGTTCACCTCCAATGTGAATTGAAACGACATCTGCAACCTGCTGAAGCTCTTCTTTTGAGGGGGCATGAATTGTTAGAGGAGGGGGTAGATTCCGTTCATATACAAAAATCACTATTGCGAAGACCAGAATAGAAAGTAAACTCCCGACAAGCAATCCGGCTAAATCTGCTACAGCGAGCCAAAGATGTTCTCTAAACAATTCAGCAGTGATGAGAGGACCGTCGACATTCAAACCCAACAGCAGGAGTAAAAACGATAGCCCTGAAAGCATGAACAGAGAGTTCGATTCCTTTCTTCGTTCGACGCCAATAGTTAGTAGGGCTATGGCCGAAAAAGAGGATAGACTTGCAGTCAAAATAAGTACGGTGGGCCAAAAGACATACCAATATGGGTTCACATCATCTTTAGCAAGTTGAGGCGTTAAAATCCACCAATGCATTCCAACAAGCCAAATAAATCCTGTTAAGATCATCAAAACGCCAAGCCTTCTGTCACTTCGAGGCAACTTGCCGACTGGGACATTTCCTGAAAAAGAGACAAGATAAAGTCCAATTAATATCAAAACAATTGGTCCGATAATCGCACCGAGCAAATGTCCTGCGGCAGAGGATGGCGAAGAAGGTGCTGTCCAAGGGCTTAGACAGACCATAGTAAATCCTACAAACGCAAGTACTTTACCGAAAGTTTTGCTTTTAGAATCGGATGAAGACAAGAAAATCCATAGCCCTAAAGGCATCACTGAAACAGGTATCCAAAACAAGAGTAACGCCTGATACATCTCGTCCATGCCTATATGGAAAGGCCGAATGTTCATTATCTATCCCCTCATTTTACTTTCAGTACTACGAATTATGCTAGTAGAAAAATCCGTCACCACTAAATACCCGACTCTAGTGGGCCGAATGCTCAAGGTGTTCACATGGTCAAAATGCCACGTCAAGTTAAGCGTTACAGCCCATCAGCGGGTAAGCACACCATGCACACCATTGAAAGAGTCAAGAAAAAGCGAGCCTCCGAACTTCGCTGGGGTCAACGTCGATTCCGTCGAGTCATGGCTGGTTACCGTGGTTTCCCTCGTCCAAAGCCTGATGGGCGTGAAAAGCCAACAAAGCGAGTTAACATCCTCTATCGTTGCACTGAAACTGGTAAAGCGCACTATGCCCCTTGCCGACGTTCAAAGAAATTCGAATTAATCGACAAGTGAGTTGAAACATATGGCACAAAATTTCCTTAAAGTCTCCTGTAAAGATTGCGGTAATGAAACTACAATCTATTCCCGTGCAACATCCGTCATTTCATGCGCTGTTTGTGGAGCCACTTTGACAAGCCCGTCCGGTGGTAAAGCTGATCTTATCGGTTGCACCGTGGTTGAAGCACTTGAATGAGGAGGCTTGAGCCTCCATGTCCGAAATCACCAACACGCCCAACGAAGGCGAACTTGTTGTCGTCACAGTTACAACCGTAAAGCAAAACGGCTGTTATGTTTCACTCGATGAGTTTGAAGGCGTTGAAGGATTCATTTTCATCGGCGAAATTGCTAGTGGATGGGTTAAAAATATTCGTGTATTTGTACGTGAAGGCCAACGACTCATTTGCAAGGTAATGAGGACTAGAAAAGACGGGACATCTCTTGAGTTGTCATTAAAGTCGGTTTCAGAAGAACGCCGAAGAGAACGTTTACAAGAGTGGAAAAATGAACAAAGAGCCCACCAATTGCTGAAAGTATTAGGTGAAAAAGTCGGTTGGAGCAAAGATGAAATTACTTCATCTGGTGAAGAATTATCCGATGCTTTTGGAGGCCTTTACTCTGCATTTGAAGAGGCCGCAATGAATGAAGGGTCTTTGATTGATGCCGGTTTTGAAGGAGATTGGATTAAGCAATTCACTGAAATTGCAATAGAGAACATCATTCCAGACTTTGTGGAAATCCGAGGAATTCTTACACTGAGCATTAACGATATTAATGGCGTGGAAGTTATTCAAAACGCCCTTTTGGAAGCTGAATCGTTGTCATCAACAGAAGAGGAAATCGAAGTTTCCTGCTTCTACAACGGGGCTCCTGAATACAGAATTGAACTACGAGCACCGGATTTCAAAACAGCTGAATCAATTTGGGAAAACGCAACCCAGGCCACACTAAAGCATGTTACCGATGCAGGTGGAGAAGCGACCGCCATCAGAGAATGATGATGTGGAATCATATGCATGTTCGGTTTAGGTGATTTAATGGCACGACAACTCCTACAACAATGTCTTGAATGCGGTGCATGGACATTGGCAACTACATGTCCTTCATGTGGGGCTAAAGCACAAGCAGCAGCTCCACTAAAATGGTCGCCCGAAGATCATAGGGCTGCGATTAGAAGAAAAATGTATGGAGTTGAATCACCTGAATGGGCCGCTGAACTCGCCACATTACCATCGCTGGAACAGATGAAAACAGAGCATTTGAAGTCCGAAGAAGAATAATGCCATTTTGGACACCCCACCAAATTGGCGCTTTTTCCTAAAATTTAATGTGAAACATTATAGCGCGGCGTATATCGAAATGCGATATATGGGATTACATGTTGAATGGAGAGGAAGCCATAGTGAGGTTGGAGAACATGCAACGTTGTTTTTTGCCCTTCCCGGTGTTGGCAATGTAGGCAAAGTTGCGGTTGAGGGCCTCAATTCATGCCATATTCAACATGAAGTCGCTCGACTCCACCACACCTCTCTGCCACCGCTGGCAACGCTCGATGACGATGGATTACTCGCACCACCACACCTGACTCTATGCTCTATAGAATCGGTGACTGGAGTTAGGATTTTAACTTTGACCGGCACATCACAACCATTAGAGCCGGAACATCAAGGTTCGATGGCACATGAAATGCTTCAGTGGCTGGAAAGCCAGGGTGTAGAATCTCTGTATGTACTGGCAGGATTGATGGATTCTCCAACTCGTAAGGAAACATTCGTGGTAGCTGCAAACGCCTCACATCGAATCGATTTGGAGGCTCGAGGTGCCGATGTGCGCAGAGATGAGCCTAAATCAGGCGCTATTGGTTTGGCTGCACTTGTTGCCTCAATCGGGCCACTGTACAACATTGATTCAGCCTGCGCGATTGCAACAACTGTTGGCTCCAGCAGTGATGCATTTGCATCCCAACGCCTACTGGAGTCGCTTGACAAGTGGTTTGACCTTGGTATTGCTCTACCCACGGATATCAAATCCAAACTAACCGAAAAATTGAGTTCAATCGCACCTGTGAACGCTCCAGACATTGTCAGTGACTTAACCGAAACTCCAGATGCATTCTACATGTGAGTTCAATTTCGAATGTAAGTCCTGTTCGCTCTGTTGACAAGGTCCGGAATGAGGGCGATGTCGATGAGCCAGAGTAACCCGCACCCCCCTAAGGTCAAGAAATAGAAGATGCCCATTCCTACTTGGTTAAGATAAAATCTGTGAGCACCAAATGCGCCCAGGAAAAACCAAAGAATGTAGGTAAAAAGTACATCTTTCTGAGGTGAATTCGTGGGATGACGGGCACCGTGTTGTTGGTAATAGTTAGGATATTGAGCCTGGTTTTGATGTGGGTTTTGAAATGATTGTTGATGGTGTGGTGCTTGAGCGGCCCCGCCCATGTTCACATTGTTGAACGTTTGACCGATATTACCAACTGTAGCTTGATTTTGATTATGGTTTTGAATGTGGTGGGTATTGGTATTAGAGGGCACTGGTGGTCGCTGGGGGACTGGCGGGGGCTGAGACATGTGGTAGTGATTGTGAATGACGTCTCCGGTATGTAAATCACCTGAGACTACACTATCCCTTACATTGGGATTTGAACCAGGTGCGGGCTCCATGTCCATTGGGTTACACTGCAGGCGTTGAATAAAAAAACCTTGGATGAGTAAAAGGCGCCGAGAGAGAGATTTGAACTCCCGTGTCACAGGGACAGTGGATTTCGAATCCACCGCAATACCGGGCTATGCGATCTCGGCTGTGATGTGCGGTCTAGCGCCACCGTCATAAGCATGATGCAACACCATGGTATCATGGAGATTCACTTCGTTGGCCGAGACCATGATGTGAAAATTGAGGTTAACAAGGACATAACTGTGCGCCAAGCGTTGGTCGAGGCCGGAATACATCCATCGACAGTTCTCGTGAGTTTTGAAGAAACAGTTTTACCTCATATTACCATGCTTCGTCAAACCGTTCAATTGCAAGTGACAACTGTATCGTCTGGCGGTTAGTCTCGTTCGACTCTTTTGGTGATGTGTATCTTGGAATGCCGGCCAATGTTTCCGCGAATTTCAACCGCCCAAGCATCAATTCCAATATTTGCAACAACAACTGTATCTCCTATTTCGGCTAAATCATACTGAGGCCCCCAATCATTTGCCCATCCTTCAATTTTCATCGCCCCAGAAGAGTCCATAAGCATCAGGCCTTTTCGATGCCACTGTTTACCATTTCTACCCACGCCTTTTTTTTCGAATCGATAAACGAGTTTCCCATTGACATTCCATCGGGCCCGAAATTCCATCAAATCTGAGCCGACATCATCTATTGAAGCATGGTGCATGCAAGCATGCGGATCGACTTTAAGTTCTATTTCACCTTTCCAATTTGCAGTTGGAATGACATTATCCAATTTCACTCGATCTCCTTTGGATAACTTTTCTGGCCAGGAGGGAGTTCCGTCTTGGTGCGAATCTACCAGAAACAGAATTTTGGCAAATTTCTCACCTTGAGAAATCGTTACTTGAGGTCTGCGACCTTCTTTCATTCCCATTACGGTAAACACCTCACCGATGAAGGTCATTCGTGGATTAAGAGAGCCAATTGGAGTCAAGTCAAACGATGTTGCAGTTCCCGGAAGTTGTATTGCACCACCGTCAGGAAAATCATCGTCTCCATCTCCTCCTGGACAAATTTGAGCCCAGTCACAACGATCACAACGGACTTCATTGGGAGGTTCTATAGCGACTCCTCCATCTTTGAAACCTCGGACTGGGGCTGGGTCAGGAGGACATTCTTCAAGAGCTGGGGTCGTCTCTCTTAATTGGGCCCACATACCCTGGAGTTTAGATTCCATTTCAGTCATCTCAGACGTTGTTGGGCAAGGTATTGATTTGATTTTGTTTGCACCCAAATACCATATCTCAAGAGAATCTACTTGCTGTTCTTTTCCATGGGTAGTCCACCAAAGCATTGCGTACATTCGCAATTGGTCTACATAATTGCCTGAACGGTCGCCACGTCCTATACTCGCTTTTAGATCGACGATGACAATACGGTCATCCCAGCGGTAAACAAGATCATACTCTCCTTGAAACCAATGCTCTGGATGGACTGCATTCATCGCAAACTTTCCGGCATTCGGGTCAACAAACCATGGCCGAGCAATTTCCCAAGCCTCTACAAGGGAAACCGGTCCATCTTGAGCCAATGGATGGTTATTGGAGAGCGTGTACCTTCGAGCATCCGGTGCAGGCCAATCGTGGCGATTACCTCGCCTCCATGATTTGAGATTGGGGCCTCCGTTCGAATCGATACATCGTTGAACCTCTTTCAAATGAAAATCAAGACCGTTAATGCACATCTGGAGACAATAATCTGGACTAACTGAACTCCAGTCGCCCGACTTACGTTCATTTTTCTCCCATTCCTCTTTCATGGATTGAAGTGAAACAGGGAGATGTAATTTTAAGCGTTCAATTGCCCATTTTCGCAATTCATCAATCGTACTGGGGCGCATATTATTTGGGAGGGCAAGAAGTCTTTCAGCAGGCCAAGGTTCAACACTGGTACGGCTTGGAACCCCGTTTTCATCTATTGGAATGGCAGACAGAGTGTCGTGAGATGCTTTGGCAACAAGTAAAGCAGGAGATTCCATCAGCATTCGGCAAACGACTTCTTCAACCGCCCTACCGATGAAGAGGACCGGGATTTGAGGCATTTTCAATCTCCGAACTTTTTCATAAAACCAAAGTCGGGGACAGGACCGATATGCATTTACTTGGCTAGCAGATAAACGATTGAAAGGCCCAACTGAATCTTCAGATGGCTGAGCGAGTCGAACCGGCATAGAGTAAGTAATTTGACGAATGTTCTTGAACTCTACTCATGAAGTGAATGAATGCGCCCACAACGCGCACAAGTTTTACTTGAGAAAAACGTCCCCAGATACCAACAAAAATATCTCTTCAAGCATCCCTAACTTGCAAGCGAGTTTTGCGAGAATCGATACGGAGTTGAGGTAAACCTGCCCTCCAACCAATTTCTGCTGCAAGTAATTTCAAACGTTGGCCCGGGCGTAAAGATTCCATTTGGCCAGTAATACTCGAACCAAAAGAAGCAACTTCGACCACTGAAGAACCATCCCACAAATGTACATTGAGCATCGTCCAAGGTTTTGCATCCAATCGAACACCTGAGCGTTTACGAATACTCAAAATAATGCCTTCTACATTGGCACGAGTTCGAAGTAAACCGATTCTAGTCGTGTGCTCAGATAGCTTTTGTGAATTTTGGACGAATTCTTTTTCCGCCTCTTGAACAGTCATGATACGAGTCTTGGAGTCCACGTACAACCGAGGAGAGCCCCTCCATACCCCCGGTAAAGCATCGATGATGACAATCTCTTCATTTGGCTCATCATGAAGCAGTGGATAAGAGCCTGGTTCACTCTCCTCTACCGTGATTTGAGCACCCCCTGCAACCAGTAACGCCCCTAGAACCGGCTCTCCAAAATGATTGGGAAGAGGGCCCCAAGCGCCAGTAAACTTTCCAAGAACTGTTACTCGTTCTGGAATTGATGCGAGAGGTTCACTCGGAGCAGTAAGTTTGACATCACGTATTTCAGTAATCGAGGAAAGGAGGTCATCGCCAAACCATGTTTCTCCATCGTATGATAAACTGCACCAGTGACATCCAGCCGCATCTCCTAAACACGCTTCATCTGGACTAACGGGTAGGCTCGCAGGTCCTGAACCCATTGATTGCATTTCGAGATGAATCCGTTTGAATTCTGTCGTCATTGAATCATAATCCTTCGGACTTGGTGCATCATATTGTATCCTATGCGGACCGTTTAGATACCATCCTTCAAGGCCATCTATACTCTGATGTTCATGTGTTTCATGCCACAGCCAAGCATAGAAACGAAGTTGATGTTGAAGAGATTCAGCAAATTTTGATGTTGGGTCTCCAGATTTAATGTCGATGAGGCGAATCCGCCCATCCCAACGAAGCACCAAGTCCAGCTCACCAGCTGCCCATCCTTGAGGATGGAACAAACGTTGTGGTTGGTGAACGCGAGGGTCTTTTACCCACGGCCGAGCAATTTCCCAAGCCTCATTCCAACTCACTGGTTCATCTGTATCAGACCATTGCATGGATTGTTCAGGAATTGCCCAAGACCTCATGTCAAAATTACGAACTTTGTCAGGTACTGGGAAATATGGTTCATCCCCCCAAGCGGGAGAAGGAACCTTAAACGGCGAATCTCCTAAACGGAACGATTTCAAAAAAGGGCCGCCGTTGTTCTGGAAGCAAGAATTGACTTCAGTCAAAAATAATTCAAGTCCATTCTCCAAACGGGTTTGAAAGGTCTCAATCGTTACATCCTCCCAAGATGTATCTGGTTGGTACCATAACCCTTCATCCCAAAGGGTCTTTCCAGCTTTGAGAGCCTCATTTGCTGCTTCTGGAATCATCTCAAAAATCCATGATTTGAGTTGTTCTAACGTTTGCGTGTTTTCTGGAGGGCGATGCATCATTAAACCACAAAAGGCGTCCTCAAGAACAATACCAATGACTTGAGAAGGTCGTAATGGACCAGAGATACCTACTTTAGAACCAAGAAACCATTGGCGCTTGCAGCGAAGAAAAGTCGTAAGACCACTTGCTGAAATACGTGAACGTGAACGTCCCAAAGGGCCTCCGAGAGGTGGAATTCCTACTGGCATATACTTCACCATACCTCAGTGATCAAAGGAATAGAAATCACCATTTGACCTTTGTTCTCTATCTTTTCGACTCTCGTATTTGTTAATTCTAGGCCTCTTGGAATCGTGATCTCGCCTGAATGTTATGTTTACCCCTTTGAGGAAACGGTTCATCCCCTCTCTCAACCCAAAGGGTCCATCGGCTACACCATTCACCGCACCCTCGCCATCAAAAACAAGCAGTGAATCACTTACAATATCGATAAAGTAGACGTCATGGTCAATAACAAAAGCAGATTTCTCATTTGTTTCCATCGTTTTGCGTATCGCCTTGGCAGCCACCATTCGAGCGTTCGCATCAAGGTGGGCCGAAGGTTCATCAAACAAATACAAATCCGCTTCCCTTCCTAAGCAAATGGCTATAGAAACGGCTTGTCGCTCCCCGCCGGATAGTTTTTTAACTCGTTTCGGGAGAAGTTTGTCAACTCCCAATGCACGAATAACATTGACATTGAATTCTCCAGATCGCCACTTGGGCCCAATTTCAGTATCCAACCATAGTTGGACACTGCCGTCGAAAGAGGCGTCAATATGTTGTGGTTTGTAGGAAATTGAGGCGTCATTGGTGACCCAACCGCCGTCATAGTCCATTTCTCCGGCCAGAATTTTAATCATGGTCGATTTTCCAGTCGCGTTCGGACCCACAACTCCCACAACTTCTGAGCGATGAATCGCTCCTTCGCCGGTTGAGAGCGTGAAATCTCCGAGTTTCTTCTCAAGATCACCCCATCTTAGCACAACACTACCTCGTTCACCTGCTCGCTCATGATGCTTCAAAAAACGGATTGGTTTGTCTCGGATTCGGACATTTTCTTCAAGTAAAAATCCGTCGAGATAGGCGTTTATGGCTGTCCGTGTGGTTCGAGATTGCGTAAATATACCATAAGCGGCCTTCTCACCATAAACGATGTGTACCAAATCACACAAGACATCCAAAATCGCCAAATCGTGTTCGACAACTAACACTCTCTTGCCTTTTTGAGCAAGAGATTGAATAATAAGCACCATACGCATTCTCTCAAAAATATCGAGATAAGATGATGGTTCATCAAAGAAGTAGATGTCGGCTTCTTTCAAGAGTGTTGCACATATCGCAACTCTTTGCAACTCTCCACCTGACAGGGCATCCAGTTTACGACTAAGGATGTGTTTGATTCCGAGTTCTTGAGCATAATAATCCAAGTCATCACGATCATCAACCCGTGAAAGGAGGTCACGTACTTGTCCGTCAAACACCTTTGGAAGTTTATCGATATGTTGAGGTTTCACAGAAATTGTAATTTCACCTTCGGATACGAGACCAAGATAGTCACGTAACTCACCTCGAGGAAACATTGAGATGACATCATCCCAATCTGGAGGAGGATTTTCCCAGTCGCCTAAATTAGGACGTAATGAACCTGATAAATGCTTGATGGCAGTAGATTTCCCAATTCCGTTCGGACCTAAAATCCCGACGACTTGACGTTTTCGAGGTGCTGGCAAACGAAAAAGGCGGAAACCGTTCAGCGAAAATCGATGGATCATATCGGTATCAAGTTCTTCAGGTAAATTGATGATTTTGACTGCGTCATCTGGACACAACTTTGCTCGAATTAAACATGGAGGACAAGCTGATTCCAAAATTTTACACTGGTCATCGTTGACCTGAATACATTCTCCACCACATAACCCTGCATATTTTTGCAAATATTTGAACGCATTACTGTTTGGCTTACAACGTTCTTGAAGTAAAACTGCTACTCTCATGAACTTACACGCTCCTTTCTTATTTGCAAAAATCCGACATAAGACCAATGCTTGACTTTGATTCGGCTCGGGACTCGATTCATGAACTCATCCTCAAACTTTTTTGTTGGTTGTGGCTTCGACTTATGGAACTCTCGCCCAAAAAGCCTCAACAAACAGAGGTTTGTGTGCCATCGGGCGTTGCCCGAATGAATTCAAATGAGTCCCTTGAGATGCTCGTGTCCTTTGATTAATCGGACTGTGCAGGGGGTAGGGAACTTCATACTGGCCTTGCGAAGTGCGTCACGAGCAGTCAAGTAGTCTTCCGGGTTGACTTGCAGTGAGATGACACGCTGTCCACGCTTGACACGTGCAGCCGTTCCGACATTCTTTCCAAAAGCACAGCGCATACCTTGAGATACACGGTCTGCACCGGCACCAGTAGCTTGCTTGTTCTCCCGAAGTATGTGATGCGGGAAGGTGTGAACACGAAGGGCATATCCTTGAGTTCCAGCGATTTTACGAATGGTGGAGTTGGAGATGACACGTGCTGCTTCTAGTGCAGTGTGGCGTATTTGGCAGTTGTTGTCTGCACGAAGTTCCATGACGACAGGAAATTTACCTGTCTCCGCAGCAACACGGTTTCCGACATGAAATTGATGGATTCTGTTGTTTGGAACACCGCCGATATACTTTCGTCGGGTGAAGGCAGGGCCCTTGAGGCGGCGGTACATTGATGCAGGTTTACGTGCCATGATACTCTCTCCAAGCATTCCTGCGACCGATATTCCCTTTATCATCTCTCCGCTTCGACCTTTGGCATTCCAATTTGTATTTTAGAGAAGAAGATATCAAGATTATTTCATCAAAAGGTTTCATGTGCTCGTTTCCCATCCGGCAAACATGGCGAAGGGATGGCGGAGTCTTCTTGAAGAAGAATCGGAACATCAATGGCTTGCCATGGCAGGTTTTTTGGCATTCATTCTGCTAGGTGCGCTGCTCATACAAGGTACCTCTTCTCTCCCAGGTGTTGATTACAGGACTCAAGGCTTGTCAGCAATGGATGGAAGAGTTCTTGACATTGCGTATGGTGATTCTGGAACCTACACTGCAATGGTCCTTGGCGACGATGGGGCTGTATTGTATCACTTGGATAAAGACGGCCAAATCAATGATATTGGGAGCGAATACCCCGATATTTTGGACCTTACATTCATGACAAAATTGCACGATGGGAGTGTAATTCTGTCTCCGGATAATAACACCCTAGAAGTGATTCATGTCGATGAAAATATCGAACAACATACTCAAGTAGACCTCGAATTCCAAGGACAAAACTTCGATGTATTGGATTTGGCTGAGCAAAAGTCTGATGACTCTTACCGCTGGCTTATGATTACCGACGAAGGACAATCGAACAGTATGAGAGGATTTGGTCCAATCGGCGCTTCAATTGAGAGCTTGATTGCAGATGCATCGTTGACCGCCGCAACCGTAAGCCCTAGCAGCATCTCATGGGAGAGTGTTGAATCACTTGGTGACGGAGAATGGGTTGCTGTCGGCTCGACGGTTAGTTCTTTCGAGAGCGGTAAAGATAGCCCTGCTACTCCAAAAAAGCAACCAGTTCTAGGATTTGTTTCTTGGACCAACGGACCAACGTCCCCTATGCTCACCTTACTTGAGTATCCTGATACCGGCGACATTCATTCTCTAATTCAACTTGAAAACGGCACGCTGCTTGCCGTGGGAACGGAGTCGAGTATTCACATAGCCAAAGATCAAACAATGACGAGCGTCGAAGTTGCAAGCGTTTCTGCAGTCCTCGATGATGAAGGCTCAGTCTGGTTCTTTGGAAGCAAGGGCAGTACCTCGGTCATTCGTTTCACTGAGGGCGTCCCTGAAACGATGCCGCTTGCCCGACCTTTACCTCTAACTGTTGAAGTTTCTACAGTTTCAAACGACATTGTTTACGCATTTGGAATCAACGATGCTGGTGAACCGGTTACCTATTCAATTGACACTTTAGCAAGCGGTTCTATAAGTAGTGGTCGTGGATTCCTCAACTTCATGTTCGTGGCAATATCCACTGTCGTAATGGGTGTTATGTTTTGGACTGCATTCAACCGAATGCGAGAAAATCAATGAGCATCTAAACTGTCGTTAAAATCTATGACAGTTCAATACCACGCGAGAACCTTCATGTGCTCTCGACAACGCCGTTAAATTCCAGCGAGAGCAAGGAGTGTGACAAGTATGGCCAAGAGGGGAATGATGGACCAGTTCATGGACATCAAACAACAGCACCCTGATACTATTCTTTTCTTCCGAATGGGTGACTTCTATGAGTTGTTTCATGACGATGCTGTCACCGGTTCAGAAGTCCTCGGTTTAGCTCTCACCTCACGGGACAAAAAGGCAGACAAGCCAATTCCAATGGCCGGTTTCCCCTGGCATGCCTTGGAAGACAATATTCGGGTCATGCTCAAAGCCGGTCACAAAGTCACTGTAGCTGAGCAAGAAAAAGAATTGAGAGAAGGCGCAAAATTGTTGGAGAGAATTGTTACCAGAGTTTACACTCCCGGCAGTTTGTATGAAGAATCTCTACTTGGAACTGATGAACGTTCGCTCCTCATTTCGATTGCTCTCGGAAAATCAGAACTCGGAATAGGTATTTTAGATGCGTCCACAGGCCAAGCATGGGCATCACATCTCATCGGCGAAGATCGCTTTGCTCGAGCCTTAGATGAGATAATGCGCTGGAGACCCTCCGAGATTGTGGTCTCACCAAGAGATGCGGAAAACTCGGAACTTTGCGCCCTTTTCTCCCACCTTGATGGAGTTCTTATCAGTCAACACAGAGCAAGTGAATCAAAACGAAGAAAGCGGCTTGAGAAAGTTCTGAAGGTCGCAGATTTAGGGCATCTCGACTTGGATGATTCTCCGCTTGCCTTAGCCGCAGCTGGGTTGGCAGCAGATTACCTCGGTACAATGCACATTGCTGACGAAGTTCCACTGAGAGATATCGAAGTCATAGATGAAAGTGGCCATCTTGTTCTTGACCAAACGACGTTGAAAAATCTAGAACTTACCTCAACGTTAGCCGGAGAATACGAAGGTAGCCTGTTGGCATCATTAAATTCCTGCCGAAGTTCCATGGGAAGAAGACTCCTTAAGACTTGGATTTTAAGGCCACTGTGCAATCTTGAAGCAATACATGCTCGACATGAGGCGGTCTCTGCGCTCTCCCGTTCTGCTCGACGACTCGAAGGTGTTCGAGAAGCGCTGCGCGGACTAAGAGATATGGAAAGACTCGCTACACAGCTAGCATACAACAGGTCGAATGGACGAGACCTCATGGCGGTTAGTGACGCCCTTGAGCGTATGCCCGCCATTATCAATCTCTGTAGGGAAACGGAAAATCCCTTACTTTCCCATCTCTCTCAAAATCTTGATTGCCTACAAGAAATGGCCGAAGAAATCCGACACACGCTTGTTGATGAACCGCCCCTAAGTATTCGTGATGGAGGCCTTATTCGCAACGGTCTAAGTGATACTATTGACCAATTGCGAGAAACCTCTGCTTCAGGACATTCTTGGTTCAAAGAACTTGAACAAAGTCTGCGTCAAGAACTTGACATACCTTCTCTCAAAGTCCGAATGAACCGTCAGATTGGATGGTTTATAGAGGTGACAAAATCCAATGAAACAAAGGTTCCAGAAGAATGGCGACGCAAGCAGCAAATGACTAATGGTTCAAGATATATAACGGTCGAACTTACAGAACGGGATGACCTCTTATTGACAGCAGACACCAAAGTGAAGGAACTTGAATACAGGGAATTCTCAGCGCTTAGAGAGAGATGCAAGACTCATGCACAAACCCTTGCAAACATTGCCGGTAAGGTAGCTGCGATTGATGTTTTGCAATGCTTTGCATCCGTGGCTCGGACTCGTTCTTGGACACGCCCAGAACTAACCGAAGGCCACCACCTACAAGCAGAAGGCGCTCGACATCCAACGCTAGAACATCAATCTGGATTCGTCCCCAACGACATCAGCCTTAACCAAAAACGAAATTTCCTGTTGATTACTGGTCCAAATATGGGTGGTAAATCGACATACTTGAGGACTGCTGCACTACTCACAATATTAGCACAGAGTGGAAGTTTTGTTCCTGCGAAGAAAGCAAAAATTGGACTTGTCGATCGGGTTTTCACTCGTGTGGGGGCAAGCGACGACCTCCGAAGAGGGCGCTCAACATTCATGATGGAAATGATTGAAGTTGCCCATATCTTAAGGCGAGCAACCTCGAACTCATTGATTTTATTGGATGAAATCGGCAGAGGAACTTCAACATTTGATGGCCTCTCCATAGCTTGGTCTGTCACTGAAGACATTTGCAAACGAATAGGAGGGAGAACGCTCTTCGCAACGCACTATCATCAATTGATTGGATTAGAGGGGGAAGTCAAAGGATTGGTTAATGTTCACGTACAGGTAGCCCAATCAAATGGAGAATTGCGCTTTATGCACACGGTTGCTGACGGCCCATGCGATGATTCGTACGGTGTTCAAGTGGCAGCTCTCGCTGGACTTCCGCGTTCAGTCGTGGAACGCGCAACTGACCTTTTGGCATTCCTAGAGCAACAAGCGGATGGTGCTAAAGCAGGTGAAAGCGGCACTCCATCTGCACGTTCCCATGGCCAATCAAGCCTCATGGGATATTTCGCCGCAGCAGCAATTAACCAGTCAACCCCAATCAAGAATGCATCAAACAGCGTAGCACCTGAAGAAAAGGATACCCTCGATTTCATTCGCCAAATTGATGCAGATGAACTATCACCAAAACAAGCACATGACGCCATCTATAGACTAAAGGAAATGCTGAGAGGTGAGCAAAATGAGTAAACCTGACCGAATTATTCAACTTGATGATACCACCATAGGACACATCGCAGCCGGAGAGGTTGTAGAACGTCCTGCTCAAGTAGTCAAAGAGTTAATGGAAAACAGCCTTGATGCTGGCTCTGAGTATCTGACAATCACCATTGAACGAGGAGGTTTCGATCTTATTCGAGTCGAAGATGATGGTAGGGGAATTGCTGAACAAGACCTTCATTTAGCTTTAGACCGCCATGCTACATCGAAATTAAAAAAGCCTGAAGACCTTAACTCAATTCACACGCTTGGATTCCGAGGAGAGGCTTTAGCAAGTATCGGCATGGTTTCTCAACTCCAAGTTTCCAGTAGGCCTCGAGGTAAAGAAGGCAAATCAATCACCATGAAAGACGGTTTGAAAGGCATAGTTGAGCCGTTGGGGATGCAGCATGGTACAAGAATTGTTGTAGAGCATTTGTTCAGAAACACGCCTGCAAGATTAGCATTCCAACGACGCCCTGCAACAGAAAACTCGAGAATTGTTGATGTAGTCGTTGCTCACGCTATGGCCCACCAAACTACTGGATTCAAACTCATAATTGACGAGCGCGTGATGCTTGACATTCCGCCTGCGGAATCGATGATGGACCGTTTGTTTGATCTTCTTGGCGGGCAGGTTGAATCGATGATGGAAATTTCTTCGCCTCAAATTGACAATGATGCACCTGGCGAAGAGAAATGGAGTGGGTGGATTAGCACACCCGATATTACCAGAGGGAAAGGTGATGATGTTCACATTCTCATCAATGACCGGCCAGTTGCCGCAGGACCATTCCTCCAAGCCATTCGCCGTGGTTATCGTACTCGGCTCATGCAAGGTAGGCACCCAATTGCCGTCTTATCTCTCACATTACCACCTGACGAAGTCGATGTCAATGTGCATCCAACCAAAAGAGAAGTCCGTCTTCGGCATTCTTGGCGAGTCTTAGAAAGACTTGAAAGAGCGATTGCTCATACCCTCGAGTCGGTGCCTACTCAACCGGATGCTGCCGGAGGAATTGAAGCTCTTCAAGGCCTAGGTGTTCAGAAGGTAACCTCGATTCAAGAACATCTTGCGCCAACTGTTAGCAATGATATCAATCCACTTGACGCTGCTGCAGGTTCATCAACAACCGTTCTACCACGAGCGACAGAACCCTCTGCTCCACCGGCATGGGCTATTGCTGCCGGAGCACAACTTAATCTGCATGGCCGAGAGGCTGATGAGCCAAAAAATGCTGATAAAAAACGACCTCAATCAACTGCTCCAGCTGCTCAAGAAACATTACCTGGCATGAACGAAAAACCAACTGCTCCTGCCCTCTCGTTTGCAGAAAGAGCCCTTCACCGTCATGCCGGTTGTGGCATTCAAATCTCTCCAAATGATGAGCAACCACTGACAGGAATCATCAACGATTTACCGGAGATGGAGCCCCTAGCTCAATTTGCAGACTCATACATTCTTGTACAAGCAGAAGAGGAATTACTGCTCATCGACCAACATGCTCTGCATGAGCGTATTCGTTATGAGCGATTACGTAATGATGAATCCCTTTGGGAGAGTCAGAAAAAACTGCAAGCGGTTCCGCTTGAACTTGATGCCCGACAGTCAATGCGTATTGCAGCATCAAAAGATGTTCTAAGTCAAGTTGGGTTTGAAATTCATGAAGGCGAGAAGGGTTGGGTTGTCAACGCTGCACCTCACCTTTTGGAGGGAGAGGAATTAGTTCCATTCCTCATGGACCTCATCCAAGACATTTCCGAGGATGGTGCACCGCTTGAAACAGTGGACCGTCGAAAAGACCACCTCGCATTCCTCAACGCTTGCAGAGGTGCTGTCAAAGCAAATCAAAAACTCACTTTACCTGAAATGCGGAGATTATTAGAGGATATGCGCAGAATCCCGAATCCTTGGGCATGCGTGCATGGTCGACCTACTGCATTACGCCTACCTTTAGATTCTCTTGACCATCACTTTGGAAGGCATGGCTAGTCGGCCTGTGTGTTTAGAATCATTGCTTCGATTCCTATCCCTGCATCGATCAAGCGTTGAATAAATAACTCATCAGCCACATGATGCAAGGATTGGCCAATAATATCGCCACCAGTATGTGAAGCCAGTAAAACTGCAGTCATGAACAAGCGATGATCACCAAATGTTGGCACAGGAGATTTCGGTTTAGTGGGTCTCTGATTTCCAATAACCTCTATTCCATTTTGGTGAACTTTAGCATCGATTCCGAAATATGAGAGTAATTCTGCAGTTTTTTCGAGTCTATTGCTTTCTTTGTGAGCAGCATGAGCCCCCCCTACAATTCGGCCGCCACAACTCAATGCAAGTAGAGCACACATTGGCGGTAAAATATCGTTTGAATTGGTTACATCCAACATTGCAGGTGCAGTTTTTGGATTCACGTCCAACACCCCATTATCCCACGATATGCCATATTCTATAGAAGATTCCTGAAGTATCTCGTGCCCTATTGCATCTTCTTTGTTTGGCCACCCATGCAGTTGAATCTTCGATTCAAGACAATATGCGGCCAAGGCAGCAAAAGAAGCCATTGATGCGTCACCAGGAACAATATAACCAGATTCACAGACCGGTTTCCACGGCCCAAGCACACACTTCTTCTGATTAATTTCTATGTTTGCACCTGCCTGATTTGCCATTTCAATCGTTAATGAAGCATGCCGGTTTGAAACTCCTTGGCCATTGAGTCTCAATTCCATTTCCGAGGGTAAACTAGTCGAAGATAGAATCCAAGACGACAAAGGTTGACTGGATTTGGAAATATCAAGGTGAATTCCACTTCCGAGGTTGTCCTTTTTCCACGGACCTGAAACAATTGCTGGCAGATGACCAACACCGTCTTGAATTGAAACAGTCACTCCTGCTTGACGCAACGAATCCCAGAGCTCATCAGAATTTCGACTCCTCAAACTTTGGTCGCCGTCAAGAACAACTGGGCCCTCCATTCGTGCTGCAAAGCCTGCTAAAAACCTCAAAGCGGTACCTGAGTTTGCAGCATTAAGTGGTTCCAACGGTCTGTTAAAACCATGAGGTCCAACGCCATGAACAACCCATTTAACCGAATCTGGGTGAGGTGAAGAACCAGCTGATTTCGATGTTCGCAAAAGCGTGTCTTCTGAGTCATAATCATCGAATTGAATTCCCATCTGTATCAAACATGCTCGCATAGCCCGGACATCTTCCCCTGGAGAGTACACATTTTCTAAGATGACTTTTTGATTTGTTTGAGAAAACAAAGCCATTGCCCTAATAAGATGGCTTTTCGATGGTGGGAGTTGCCAGTATACTGGTTGATTCGTTCGGCGAGGTGAAATCCGGAGGACATCCAATTCATCGCCCAAGCCGTCATCGACCGAAGGATTTGAACGCTCAGTTTGGTCGCTCGCCATACTTTGTCCACAATCCGAGCACCCATCAACCCTTGCAACACAGAATAAAAAACCGAATCTGCTTAGGCCTACCAATGTCAATGCGAGATTCGTTCGGCCGTCCCCTTAGGGATCTTCGAATATCAATCACTGATAGATGCAATTTTCGTTGTACTTACTGCATGCCTAGAGAAAATTTCGGACCGAACCATGAATTTCTAGCGAAAGAAGAAATTCTCTCTTACGAAGAGATGGCAAATGTCGTTGCCTCTCTGCTCCCTCTCGGATTAAAGAAGGTTCGAATTACTGGGGGTGAACCACTTTTACGCAAGGACATTCATGTTTTAATCGAACTTTTGCGAAATCTCGACCCTAAACTAGAATTAGCACTTACGACCAATGGGGTTCTCTTGGAGAAATATGCCGAAATTCTATTCAAAAAAGGACTCAATCGAGTCACAGTCAGTCTCGATGCGGTTGAGGAAGAAATGTTTCAACAAATTACGGATAGCAGAAAATCTCCGAACGACGTACTTGAAGGCATCAACAAAGCGCTCAATTCAGGCATGCAGGTCAAAGTAAATTGTGTTGTCAAAAAAGGTGTGAATGAAAATCAAATCGTACCACTCGCAAAATTATGCATACAGCGTAACATCTCTCTTCGATTCATTGAATTCATGGATGTTGGCACCACAAATGACTGGAATATGGATTCGGTAATGAGTGGTAAAGAAATGCGTAAAGTTCTGCAGAAACATCTCGGACCATTGCAACCAATAACACCCAACCACCCCTCCGATGTTGCACGTTTATGGCGCTTAGTAGACGGTTCTAAACTGGGCTTTATTGAATCAGTTACCAATCCGTTCTGCGGAAATTGTTCACGCGCACGCCTGTCTGCACATGGCTCGCTGTATACCTGTCTCTTTTCCGAGAGTGGATACGACTTGCGAGGGATTTTGAGATTTGGTGCAACCCAATCTGAGATTCAAGAAGTCATACAAGGAATCTGGATTCATCGAGATGACCGATATTCAGAACTTCGTAATGAGTTGAAAAGAAATCGCAAACCCGTCGAAATGTCCTTCATTGGAGGTTAGTTAATTTTCTAGAGGCGGCAGAATTACATCTGCTAAGACTGAACTGCTTGACAGGTCGATAAGTCGGAACCTCCAAGTTCCAGAATCAGAACCCACAGTGGTTGAATCAATCACAAAATAGTCGCCTTGGCTGACTGAATAACCAGCATCTCGGTCATGGAATGAGATATTCGAACCAATTAGGCCGTATACGCTCGGATCGCTAACTTTACCTCGAATTGGGTCTCCTTCCTCGATATTATCGGGCGCCAAATCATACTGAACTCTCGCTGGGTCAATGGTTTGGTCTAGTGAGGTTAATCGGATGACGTGGAATCCATTGGATAGTCCACGAACGCTAACTGAGGCTTCAGGTGCAGGCTTTTCTGTCGTGGTAAGTGCGCCCTGCATCAGAACAAACACCATGCTAGAGAGCATCACTGTAATTGCGAGCAACAAAACAGTAGCGATAACGGGACTAACCGCTTGGTTGTCAGCGGCCCTCCGCACATTGCGCATGGAACCTCTGTATCACCGATAGGTCTTGAACCAACCGCAAAATTTGGGCCCAAGAGAGCCTTCACAAAAGCTTGTCACGGCTTAGACAAGCCAAAACATTCTGCGACACGTCACTGCGCGCCAGATAATTCGTTTTGTCAATGCATTGAACATTAAGTTGAGAATCCAGTCAGGTAAGCGAAACATCATGCTACCAATTTTGAAAGAGCGTTTGGAATTGCGCATGACTTTCCCCATTTGCTTTTTCCATATTTGCTCGTACTGTTCTAGCGGAGTTCCGATTTTGAGGTGTTCTGCTACGACTTGTCCAGCTATTCGCCCACCAATCATAGCGATTGTAATTCCTGCTCCATTTGACGGCAAAACCATTCCTGCTGAATCTCCAACCAGCATGTAGTGTCCCTTCACAAAGCGTTTCAGTGTACCTGACATGGGTAACGAACCTGCTCCATGGAAGGTAATCTCTCCATCGTATTTGGATATGAATTCATCTGTGTACTGGTTGAGTGATTTGCCTTTACTGAAACTTCTTTGAATGCCTAACCCGATATTTGCACCCTGGCCTTTAGGGAACATCCAAGCATAACCCCCAGGAGCCATTGAACCAAAATGGAGTTCAACAGCATCACCATAATCACCATCCATTAGCACGAATTTAACCGGTATTTTTGTCGATTTCTCATCCCAGTATTCTCTACGGATTGGCCCATTGTGCCCGCCTGCATCAACGATGATTTGGCCTGTGAGTGTTGTTCCATCTTTGAGGAAAACGGTGTGGTCTTCGACTCGCTCTACACGTGAACTTGTCAAATAATCAGCACCAGCTTGTTTAGCCAATTCAACCAAAAATTCGTCATGAGCAACTCGATTAAGAACATAACCATCAAAATCAAACTTCAACGGCTTACCCGAAGGCGGAAGCAGATGCATTTTGGTCGAATGTCGAGAAATGGCATGACTGGGTGTCTTGAACAAATCATCCATATCCGGAACATCTGGACATAATCGTCGCATTTCATCATTCGTTGGGACCAGCTCTCCGCATTGTAGTGGAGTACCAATTGGTTCTCTGCGGTCGATGACAAGCACGTCCACACCACCTTCGGCAGCATAGCGGGCAACGGTGCTTCCCGCAGGCCCTCCTCCAATGACTATCAACTGATGATCGTAAGACTCCATATGTTCATCACCTCACATTTTTCGTTCCATAACATACTCAGCGATACGTAGCATATGCTGCTTTGCTTCACTCTCACCAAAATGGGAGAGTTCTGAAATGGCACGCTCAAGATGAGTTTGAACAAGTATTTTGGCATAATTCATGCTATCAGAGCGGTTGAGTAAGTACATCAATTCATCAAAATAATCATCAGAAAAATCTTCGATAAGTTCCGCTAACCGGATTCTTTCTGACCCATGCGATAGAGTCAAAGCATGAATGAGAGGTAATGTCATTTTCCCTTCAAGGACATCAGCACCTCGTGGCTTGCCCATTCGCTCATCGCCACGTAAATCAAGCAGATCATCAACCAACTGGAAGGCGATTCCAAGTTCCATTCCGAACCTTTTGAGGGCTAATGCCTTTTCTTCTGACAACCCTGCTACAAGCCCTGCTGCATGACACCCTGCTGAGAATGGACCTGCTGTTTTTCCACGCACAATGCTAAGATAATCTTCAGGAGATGTTGCTAGATTGAGTACGTGGTCCAGTTGGTCAAATTCTGAAACCGCAATGTCTGCACAACATTGAGCCATAATGCGAACAATATGCTCTTCATATCGCCCACCAAGCCCGAATCCTTGAACAAATAACCAGTCTCCAGCAATAACTGCCTTCGGGATTCCTACCCGGGTATGAATCGTTTCAATCCCACGTCGGTGAGAGGCTTCATCATTGATATCGTCGTGTACTAGTGTTGCCGTATGAATCAACTCGAAGGCGAGTGCAAGAGGCATGATTTCATCATTCTCAAGTCCGCCTGCAATTTCGTAAGCCAAAAGAATAAGCAACGGACGAAGACGCTTGCCACCTGCTAGGAGCATTGAACCGCACAGGTCCGCAACTTGTCCGGAGCCGTTTTCGACTTCGTTTTCAATGAGGCTTTCAAGTTCCGCATCTACAACCATACGCATGGTTTCAAGACGGTCACTCGCCTCTAACTGAATGTTCGCCACGACTCTCGTACAAGGGTGTCCTTCTTAACCCGTAGTCTCCGCCCCTGTAATGTGAGGAGTCATCCTCGCCGAGGTGATGCGTTGTCAGAAAGAGTTCGACTTGAAGTCTTAACAACTGCATCACGAAATGATGGAGTGCGTCTTCAAATCGAACGTACGATAGAGATGAATCGTAAAGAATTTGACTTCAAACTCAGCCAACTCCCACACATTGAA
>DAIUCF010000008.1:0-49022 GCA_036846305.1 Candidatus Poseidoniaceae archaeon
ATGACACCGCAACTTTAACCGTCAACAACCAAGGCAATGGGCCAGACAATCTACGCGTCTCTTCGTCTGCTGTACCTTCTGGGTGGAGTGTTCAACTTGATGCCTCCACTGTTTCTGTAGGCTCGAAGCATGGTTCTGAAAAGAGTGCGAACATCGAGGTTGTAGTGACTTTGCCTGAATCAGCCCTCGCCACTGAACAGGTTGAAATTGTCTTCTCCGTCTTACCTGCTGGTGGCGGAGTTGCTTATGCCGAAGTTACTCTGACGGTCTCAGTGAAAGCCATTCACGGAATTGAGGCTCAAGCAAATGCCCTAGAGCAGACAGGCCGTTCTGGCTCAATAGTTAAATTCCCTATTACCATTCAGAACACTGGGAACACCCAAGACAATTACCGTTGCGTAGAACAAGATCAAACGGCCTCTCCCGAGTGGGATGTTTACTGTGAAGACAGTTCCGGGAATCTGATATCTTCTTCTCAAGGCATCTCGATACCTCCGCAAACCTCAATTCAAGTGTTCATGGTCGTAAGCATCGATGGAGAAGAAGAACTGTCTTCTAGTCGAGTGACTGTACGTATAATCAACAAGGACGATTCTACCAATTCGGGAGATGAGGACGGGGACGGCCTCCCAGATAACCAGCGCGAATTCAAACTGCTTGCCATTCTTTCAGACCGAGTTTTTGCTATGGATGTTCGACTTGTTGATGGTGGATTAGACCAACGCTCTGGCACTGCGCTTCTCCCGCCCTCAGGGACCCAAACTTACGGTTTCTGGGTGAAGAATACCGGCGATGGAAACGATAAGGCCATCTTGGATATCTCCGGACTGGAAGGTATTGCAACCCGAGAAATCACCTCCAACGGAATTCCAATTGACGATTCATTCGATGTCCCAGCAGGCTTCGGAATTTGGGACCAAAACAACAGTAAATTCCTCCTCGACGCTTCACTTCAGCCGATTATTGGGGCGACGAAGGATGCAGCTGAAACTCAAATGTGTGAACTCGGGTACTGTGGCGGAGGGTATGAAGCACTTCCGTTTGAAATGTATTTTGAACTTACGCTAACCGTTAACCCTGGCGCCGAAACCGGCGACGGAGGCATCCTTGAGGTGGTTGTTCTCAGCACCAAAAACGCTGCAAACCGTTCAGGAGCATTCGATATTTCTCTCGATGTCCAGATTATTTATGAATTCAAATTTGACCAAGAAAATACCGTACTTGAGACAGACATCATCTATACCGATGCCGACAAAGTCATCACTGTCAATCTTACAAATATCGGTAATATTGAAGGCGACGTGGCCATATTTACCTCAGAAGGATTCCGGGGCTGGTTGGTCAATCTTGGTGAACCGGATAATCAAGACAACTGTAAACTCGAAATTAAGGAACTGATCTGTACGATTGATGTCGACCAAACCATCACAATCGAACTTACCATTATTGCACCATCGGGTCAAAGCATCGATAATACGTACAAGTTTACGCTTTCAGCAGAACCTGTCGAAACCGGTGTTGTTGACAGGGTTAACCTTGAATTCACGATGAATGGTAAAGTAGACACGGGCTTTTTAGGTCTTGGATTAACCTCGAGCCAAGTCGTTTCGTATGGCTCAGGATTTGTGTTCTTGCTCATTGGATTAATGGTCGTTCGTACGGTGACCGGGCGTTCTCGTTCTTGAGATTCTTGATAGGTACGCAGTAGCCTTGTTTTTTAGTCGTTATTTGCCGTCTTTTCTACAGAGTGTTTTGGGAATACTTATGGGGGTCCCTTAAGTCGGTACAAATGCGGAGCGTACGCTTTGCACATGGGTGAAAAAATGTCCGGACTCGAATCGGTTCCAAGTGCGTACCTGTCCATTGGATTTTTGACGGTTCTTGGAATCATCATGCCGTTGACTAATTTCCTCATCACTTGGGTCGTTCGTCCACGGGTTGACCCAGCCCGCCCTCACATTACACGCTCATATCTTCTGGAGGGTTATGAGCGAGACCACAGCCTCTATCCTCGTCGATTGACTACATTCGAATGTGGTAGTGAGCCGGTTGGAGACGCCATGATTCAGTTTCACTTCCAATACTACTGGTATGCAATTATTTTCTTGGTTTTTGATGTGGCTTTCATGTTCCTCGTATTGGGCGGCATGGTTGCTTCGGATGCTACCACGCCAGGTGCTGCAGACAATGCAGTCGCCGAAGCCAAGAGTGCTTTAACTCTGCTCGCACTGTTCTTTGCCATAATGTCCTTGGGCGTTTGGTACGTGTTCCGTAAGCGAGGTCGCATTTACATTTGAGGTGAGTCTATGGCAGAAGCAGGTGAAAATTTTGCAGCATTCAACAGCAGAGCGTTGGTCGAGATGGTTGGAGGCGTTACTGACGAAGCGCTCAAGGCAACGCGGATTAAGAAGTTCCTCGGCGTCTTGGCAGGGAGATATTTCAATTGGGCTGGTCGAAAATCCTTGTTTACTCTTCACTTGGGCATAAAATGTTGCGCCATAGAAATGGCTGCAGCCGCAACTCCCCGTTTTGACGGGGACAGGTTTGGAGTTCTGTTCCGTTCATCACCTCGCCAATCCGATGTACTTCTCATCAACGGGCCGATTACCAAAAAATTCGCCGACAAAGTTGTCCGCCTATGGGAGCAAATGCCTGAGCCAAAATACTGCATTGCAATGGGCGAGTGCGCTATTTCGGGCGGACCCTACTTCCAATCATACAACATTTTGGAAGGCGTTGACACCGTCATTCCCGTAGACGTCTACATCCCGGGCTGCCCGCCGAGGCCGGAAGCTCTTATCGACGGATTCGGACTACTTCGAGAGAAGATCATTCGAATTGGAGGCGCTCCGAGCGTTGAAAGAGCCAGTGAAAAACCTGTTATTGTAGGAGAGGACTGAAATGGCTGGTTCAATTTCCTCACAACAGAATCTCTCGGCTGCAGAAGAATGCTTGACAGCGATAAACTCTCGATTTGGCGGCAGCGGAATAGACGTCTCTGTGGAGTCGCATTCCAACGCCAAGAAGTTTTCATTTATCCGAATTGTCTGCCCTCCACAACACTGGTTGGCCCTTGCAAAGTGGATGAAATTTGATTTGGGTGTCAATTACTGTTCGATGGTTACTGGAACTCATTTCCCGGAAGGTCCTGATGAACGCGGTTGGGAGGTTGCATACCATTTCTTGAGACAGCCAATTCGCGACCAGAAGCCGAATACGTGCAAAGTGCATGATGTCGCTTCGCTTTCCGGAAAAGACATCCCAATGGAATTTGAAGTGTTCATTCCTCTGCCACAAGGAGATTCGCCTTCCGTACCATCGATTCAGAGTATCTGGGTAGGTGCAGATTGGAATGAGAAAGAAACATGGGATTTGGTCGGTATCAAATTTGATGGTCATGAAAACATGCACCGTGTACTCAACCCAAACGACAGCCCAGAGGGTTTTCATCCACTTCAAAAACAACACAAGTTACGCTATCACGATCATAACGAAATGTACGATGACGCTCAAGGTTTCATGCGTAAACCTGCGGACGAGGGCCGCGTAAAGTGAGGGATTGTTATGGCACAAATGTGGATTACAATGGGGCCCCAACACCCGATGACACACGGGTTGTGGACACTACGAGTCAAAGTTGATGGAGAAACCGTCGTCGATACTGAAGCAGAACTTGGTTACATCCATCGAGGTGTCGAGAAGATTTGCGAATCTCGCGACTTTACTCAAGTCACTCCTTACTGCGACCGATTGTGCTATGTTAGCGCAATGACTTGGGCTAATTCGTATATCTATGCGGCCGAAGACTTGCTTGAAGCAGAAGTCCCAGCACGTGCAGAATATATTCGACTTATCTCAGCAGAGCTGCAGCGACTTGCTTCACACTTGATGTGGCTAGGAGCTTTTGGCCCTGACATCGGTAATTTGACTTTGATGACGTGGTGTATGCGAGACCGTGAAATGTTCCTTGACCTTTTGCAGGAACTTGGAGGCTCTCGAATGCACTACAACTATCCTCGAATTGGTGGAGTCAAGCGCGATATGCCAATTGGTTTTGCTGACCGAGTCATTGCCAAGACAAAATTGTTCGAAAAGCGAATTGATGAATATGAAATGATGCTTGACGAATCGACCATTTGGTTGGTCCGACTTCAAGGTGTAGGGTATGCAAATGCTGAATCGATGGTTGATGCAGGAGTTTCCGGGCCGAATGTTCGAGCTGCTGGAGTAAATTACGATGTTCGCTGGGCTCACCCGTATTCAGTTTACGACGAAATCGATTGGGAGCCTGCAGTCGAAAAGCCAACCTCGGTCAAAGGCGCAGATTGCTACGACCGTTACCGTGTTCGAATGGAAGAAATGCGACAATCATGTCGCATGGTCCTTGATGCACTCAACAAGATTCCCGGTGGCAAGAACACCAACTACGCTAACGGCGATGAGATGATTTACACCAAAGCCCCAACCCGAGCGCCAGAAGGCGCAACTGGTTTCAGCAATTACGAATGCACCCGAGGTGCATCCCAGTTCTACATACAAGGAGGGGGCGAAGGGCGTGGAAAGAACCCGTACCGAGTTTCAATCCGTTCACCGATGTTCATCACTATTCCTTATGTCGCAAAGACAATGATTGGCTACAAAATTGCTGACATTCCAGCAATCATGGGAAGTTTCGACCCGTGTATTGGAGAGACTGACCGTTGAGGTGATTTGTTATGGATGACATCTATGATTTACGCAGCATTTTCCTCGGTAAAGACAGCCTTGTTTCCACGCTCATCACCGATGGTCTTGAAGGCACACCTCTAGAGGAAAGTTCTGGAGACCTCGCTTTCTTGGCAGGGACTTTTGCAGTTGTTAACATTGTCTTTTTGATGTTGTTTTTCAGCCAATTCGCAATTTTGTGGATTGAGCGTAAGGCTGTCGCCCGAATGAATGATCGTAGAGGCGCTACCACGGCTCTTCGTTCTCTATGGGTCGGTGAAAACGGTGTTACTGCTGGCGAATGGTGGAAGATGCTACCTTTCGGAGGGGGAATTGTAGGTGCAATCAACAAGTTCCTTAACAAGAAATTCGGAAACAGAGATGAAAAATTCGCTACAGTTGACCGTGTTAACAACCGCTCATGGATGGGATACTCGATCCTCCCCGGTTTCTTCCAAAATGTGGCTGACGGGATGAAATTCCTTCTCAAGGAACATATGGTTCCTCGCCGCGCAGATAAACTCATTTTCGAGGTTTCACCGTTCCTTATCGTCTCTTCAACGCTGCTTATTCTCGGTATCATTCCACTCTCAAGTGGCATTTATGCAACGAATCCGGACCTTTCCATTCTGTATGCAATTGCCATTTTTGGCATTGCCCCAATTGGCGTCTTCTTCGCAGGTTGGTCTTCAAACAACAAGTATACGCTCATCGGCGGAATTCGTTCTGCTGCACAATTGACTGCTTACGAAATCCCACTCTTACTCACGCTGCTATCAGTCGCCATCCTTTCTGGAACCTTCAATATCATAGAGAGTATTCACTTCCAGCACGCAGCCGGCTCGTGGAACCTTTTCCTCATGCCTCTTGGAGCTGTTTTGTTCCTTGTTACCATGATTGCAGAAGTCGAACGTGTACCGTTTGATATGCCGGAAGCCGAGGCCGAGTTGGTCGAAGGATGGTGGACAGAATACGGTGGCATGCGATTCGGAATGTTGTTCATGGCAGAGTACATCAGGACGTATGCAGCATGTTTCTTGTTCACTCACTTTTTCTTGGGCGGCTGGCACTTACCATTCCAAGGCACAATCAGCCAGATTCCAGTGCTTGGGGATGCATATGTCCTCATCCCAGGGGCTATTGTTGTCTTGCTCAAGACGTGGCTAGTTTTCCTCGTCGTATTCGTTTGGGCCCGTTTCTCGTTAGCTCGTATTCGAACAGACCAAATTCTTGAATTTGGCTGGAGAATGCTTTTGCCACTCTCAGTGGTTCAAGTCGTACTTTCAGTCGTTTATCGACTGTATTTCTTCCAGCCAGATAATCTCAATTATGCGGCCGAAGGTGGCAACGCGTGGGATGGTTTTGGAATCCCGATGCTTGTTCCAGTCGTAACGACGTTGTTCTGGGTCGGGGTATTCTATGTGCTTCTCAACGATGAAGACAAAGATGCTGCTCCAGATAGAATGTACCACGTGTACACATTACAGCCCGCGGGAACGCACACTCCGGGTAAGGACTGAGGTGAATAAACATGCCAATGCATCCACACGCAAAACCGAATTTCAGAAACCTCTTCTGGTATCCGTTCAAGATTACCTTAGTGACTGCCTTGAGAACCTTCCCGTTCATCGGAAAACGGTTCGGAAAGAGGCTTGGATGGGGCTACCACAACTCCGAACATCCAGAATTCTTGGATGATGGCAGTAAGGCCCGAGCCGGTAAAACCTCGGAATTCAACGACATAACAATGCAGACTTTTGCTCCGGATCGAGTGACTTCTGATTTATTCCCAACTCTTTGGAAACCCCAAACCGTTCAATACCCGTACGAGAGACTTGAAGAAATGGAGCCATGGCTGTTTGTTCCCGGGAACTACAACGGTCGTATTGGCGTTATTTGGGAGACGTGCACTGCATGCAAATTGTGTGTTACCGCTTGTCCTAACGATTGTCTTCACATGACCACTGAACTTCGGGTGGACGTTCTTGATGGTGCTGAAGGAGAACATGCCGGTATGGGTGCTGAACTCGAAGTTGGCGGACATGCAGCAACGCTCCTTCCTGAAGTTGTTGCAACACTTGACGATTTCAACCATGTCACTGCCCATACTGACACTCCAAACGAATGGCGTTTTGGAGAGGTTTTGGACCTTTCAGGCTCGACGGCTACAGTTCGTTGGAACGACTCTGGCGAAGAAGTGACCATGGACCAAAGTGATTTACGAGTAGCAGACGACCAAATTGTGTCTGGACGTATTGACTTGGGGCGATGCATGTTCTGTGGTTTGTGCATGGAGGCTTGCGGCTTTACTTCGTTCTTTATGACCAATGAATACGATGGAATGTCAGGCTTCACCCGTCAAGAATTATGGTTTGATGCCAGCCGAACTCGGGTTCTGCCATCGATTCACCAAGAAGCAGTTGATACCGAATTGGCGAAGCGAGCCACGAAGGAACGCACTAAGCGTGCTAAGAAAGCCGCTAAGGCGAAAGCTGCTGCTGAGGAGAGTGCGTGATATGGATATCGCAAGTGTTGCAGAAACAGGAGTTTTCTTTTTGTTCGCAACAATTGCGATTCTCGGCGCTCTCGGGCTGGTTCTTGCTCAAAGAGTCGCTCACTCCATGCTCTCTCTCATTTTTTCCTTTATGGCCGTTTCAGGAATCTTCATTCTCTTGGGAGCAGAATTCCTAGCAGCCATTCAAATTCTAGTCTATTTGGCGAGTGTCGGTTTGGTGGTGTTGTTTGGAATAATGCTTACACGAAGGCAAATTCTTGAGGAGGACTTTGAATGAAACTCGTCTCCTTATTCACTCGAATGGGCTTACTTGCCCTTGGCATGATTCTCGTCTCTGTTCTCAGTGCCGATAGTGTTTGGGAAAACAGCAGTGATGATTATCCAACAACCAGTGGATTAGCTGACTCACTCCTCAGTGATTGGGCATTACCGCTGCTTATCCTAGGTATCCTCATGTCCATGGCAATGATTGGCGCTGCTTATCTTGTTCGTGATGAAAGAATGGAAAACCTTCTTTGGGAATTTGGAGGTGAAGAGGAATGATTGATCCTGCTCTGGTATCAGCCCTTTCTGCTTTGATGTTTGTTATTGGACTGGGCGGCGCTTTCACTCGAAAGAACGCAATTATCGTCCTTATGTGCATTGAATTGATGCTCAATGCTGCAAACATGCAATTTGCAGCCGCAGCTGTCCACCATGGTGATACAACCGGTTGGGTTTACACTCTTTTTGCTATTGCTATTGCTGCAAGTGAGGTTGCTATAGGATTGGCGATTTTCCTTGCTGTCTACGGGCAACACGAAACAATATCACTGGACGATGTAGATGTCCTGAAGAACTGAGGTGTTTGAATGGCAAGTACAGAAGTTACGAACACAATTAACTCGGAGTGGCTGGAATTCGCTCCACTTATTATTCTCCTACCAATGATGACCTTTGCGGTGATCTTATTCCTCGGACGAGTGTTTAACGGAAACCCATTTTGGAAAAACACGATGAAAGAGGGGGGCTTAATTGCGCTACCAGTTATGGGATTGAGTTTGCTTCTCTCGCTTCTTTTGATTTCTGAATTCCTAGGGGGATTTAACCCTTTGAAGGTATTTGACCCTGCTACAGTTGACAAGCTTGCATGGGTTAATTCCGGAGTATGGGACGGTGGAAGTAACCTTGAATCGGTTTCCTTTAGTTTTGGAATTTATGTTGACCACGTCACGGTCATGTTGTTGTTTGTTGCAGCATTCCTCTGCCTCCTCATCAATACTTTCAGTATTGGTTACATGAATACTGACCCGATTAACGATAATCGAAATCATCGTTTCTACGCAGAGTTCGTGCTCTTCTGCTCAGGAATGCTCGGCATGGTACTTGCAGATTCGTTCCTATGGTTATTCATCTTCTGGGAAATCATGGGACTCTGTTCATATCTCCTCATTGGATTCTACTACGAACGCCCAAGTGCTGCATCTGCTGCAAAGAAAGCATTCTTGACTACTCGAATCGGTGATGTTTTCCTCATGGTCGGATTGGTCATGCTTTGGGACTTGTTCGGCTCGCTCGACTATGCCATTGTGTTTAATGAAGAAAACATTGCAGCAGTGGCTGAGAACTCTGCGGGCACACTTCAATGGGCTCTCGGGTTGATGTTTATCGGTGCTGTTGGAAAATCAGCCCAGTTCCCACTCCACGTTTGGCTTCCAGATGCAATGGAAGGGCCAACACCTGTTTCGGCCCTCATACACGCAGCAACCATGGTCAATGCTGGATTGTATCTTGTCGCTCGAATGTTCCCGTTTTTTGGTGCAGAGGCACTACACGGCGACTTAGACGACCTTGCCTTCATCATTGCAGCCATTGGCGGAATTACTGCTGTTATGGCTGCGGCGATCGCTTTCGTTCAGATGGATTTGAAGAAGGTCCTTGCCTACTCCACGATGAGTCAATTGGCCTACATCTTCACCGGTCTTGGATGTGCAATGTACCTTGCAAACACACTTGACTGGCATCATGACGATGACGCACATTACATCGTTGTCGTTGCATTCGGTGCAGCTCTGTTCCACCTCTTTAACCACGCAATGGCCAAAGGAATGCTGTTCATGGCCAGTGGCTCAGTGATTCACGAAGTCCACCATGCCCACCATCATCTCCATCATCATGACGAACATGGAGACGGTCACCACGACGACCACCACGATGACGACTTTGATGCGCAATCGATGGAGAACATGGGCGGTCTAGCCTCAAAGATGCCAATCACTGCTACCGCAATGCTTGTTGGTTCAGCCTCGATTATGGGATTGCCTCTTATTGGCGGATTCTGGTCCAAAGAAGGCATTATTGCCAACGCCTGGAGAGTCGCTCAAGACGATCCACGCTTCTTCCTTCCAGCAATCTGTGTACTCCTCGGTGCAGCAATGACTGGTTTCTACATGTCCCGAATGTGGTTCAAGACCTTTGCAGGTAAGCCAAATAATGAGGTTGCTGCCCACGTTGGCCCAACCAATACTTGGATTAAGACGCCTCTGTTTATCTTGACTTTCGTTACACTTTCTTCGGTAATTTTCGCAGGACTTGGTTTTACCCATTGGGCTTCGGAAAACTCGTACGAACTTGGTCAAGATGGTTTCCTTCACGGGCTACAGCATGAATTTGAACATGCATTCGCCAATACTGATGCATTCTTCTTTGTACTCACCTATGTGGCTATTTTGCTTGGAGCCGTTATTGGCCCCGGCTTGGCAATGGCTCTGTATGGAGGGAAATTAGCTGATGGTGAAGAAGCCAAGCCTTGGATGCGTCCTGTCATACAACTCAGCGCATGGGTACGCAAGCGGTTCCATTTCGACAACAGCGCATTTGCTGAGTCGACACTGGCTACAGCTCTTGAAAACAGACTTTACATCGATGAATACTATGACAAGGCTATGGTGAACATTGTCGCAGCATTCTCTTCTAAAGCTGCAGAAACAGATAGTGAAGTCATCGACGGGACTATCAAAGCGATTGAGAGTGGTTCTCAATCACTTTCCTCATTCATTCGTTCGATGACCACCGGCTCTGCCCGCGATTACATCCTCATGGTGGCGGTAGGAACGCTCTCGATTTTCATGCTGATATGGGGGGTGGCCTGAATGCAAGATTGGATTTCTCTTCCTCTTGTTGGTTTCCCACTCATCGCGAGTTTCATTCTTTTGGCCTTTGTCTCTAGAGCAGACGCAAAGATGCGAGAACGGCTAAATGGTCCAATTCGTATGGCTTGTCTTGTGTTCTCACTCGTCTTGTTTATCCTCACAACGGGGATGTTCTTCCAGTACTTCGGTGATGTGAGTTGGGAAGGGATTTCGTTCAACACCTATGTGTTTTACAAGCAATATTCGTGGATAGAATCTCTTGGAATTCATTGGACTGTAGGGCTTGATGCGTTGTCTTTCCCGATGGTTTGGCTGACTACTTTCCTGTTACCAGTCACTATTATTGCTACTTGGAATGAAAAGAACGGTGCCATGTATTTCCCAATTCTATTGGCCATGGGTGGTGCTCTTATCGGTGTCTTTGTGGCTTTGGATTTGTTCATGTTCTATGTGTTCTGGGAACTTACACTCATTCCAATGTTTTTCCTCATACTTGTATGGGGAGGTGCAGATCGCAAATACGCATCTCAGAAATTCTTCATCTACACCTTTACAGCATCCGTAGTGATGTTACTTGGATTGATTACTCTGTACTTCTTCCAAGACCCTGACAATCCTTTGGCTTACGCAGGTACGATGACAGGAAGGAGCTTTGATATTCCAAGCATCACTACATATGCGTTCACCCAAAACAGTGGTGGGAACTGGTACCTCGGTCCAAATATTCAGAAGGTTTTGTTTGCCATGCTCATGCTTGGATTCCTCGTCAAACTCCCTGCAGTACCATTCCACACTTGGCTTCCTGATGCACACGTACAGGCGCCCACAGGCGGCTCTATGCTTTTGGCAGGTGTGATGTTGAAAATGGGAGCATACGGTATGTTCCGTCTCCCACTGAGCCTTTTCCCACATGCTCTAGAATACTTCCAATTGACATTGATGATTATCGGAATGGTTTCATTGGTTTGGGGTGCAATAGTTTGTCTAGGTCAAACTAACCTCAAGAAGATGGTTGCTTATTCATCAGTTTCTCACATGGGTGTAATCCTCATCGGAATTGCAACAATGCAGCCAATGGGCTGGGCCGCTGCTCTTTTCATGATGTTCGCACACGGTATTATCAGTCCAATGCTGTTTGCAGTTTGTGGGGCCTTCAAACACCATTACCACAGTATGGAAATCGGAGCAATGCGTGGAATGGCAAAGCACTCGCCCTGGATTGCTACTTCGATGATGTTTTCATGGATGGCTTCTCTTGGACTGCCTCTACTTGCAGGCTTCGTAGCAGAACTGATGATGTTCATCGCACTGTGGTACTTCCTCGTTGCTGAAGGATGGAGTGTTTTCTGGATGGTTGGGCCTGCATTGGTTCTTGCCGTTACTGCTGCATACTATCTTTGGTCGATGCAGAGAACGATCTTCGAAGGTGGAGACGAAACTCAGCCACCCGAGTCGTTGCACGGTGAACCTGTACCTGACCTTGCATCTCCTGAAAAACTAGCCATGCTCGTCTTAGCAGCCTTTACTATTCTCTTTGGCGTAATGCCTTGGATTGGTTTAGATATGATGCATGACTGGACAAAGCAGATTTTTGAAGGACTCATTATGCCGATTCTTGGCGATTTCAACGGAGGTGCGTGAAATGACAGATTTGAAACGAATTGAGCCATTCGGTGACGGCTTTGTTTCCGCACTATGTCCTGAACTCATTCTGTTTGCCGGGATGATTGCTCTAATTTTGATTCCAAATCTTGGAAAAGGAACATTCCGAATTCCCGGTACACAAATCCGCCTTCCATGGCTTTTAGGTGGACAACGATTCGATATCACCAGTAATCCTCGACTACCGTCTTGGATTGCGACAATCACTCTATCTCTTGCCTTCTTGGATGTGTTGTATATCTTCAGCCAGGGTTTGGACAGAACCCTAATCGTCACCGATTCAGGTAAAGAATTGCTACTGATTAACGGCTTCAGCCGTGTCTTTGAACTGATTTTCTTCGGAGCACTAGCGCTTGCTTCTTTGGCAAGTATGAACCGTCTGCAAGTTGATGGAGTCGGCTCCAAGGTATCCGAGTTGGAACTTTACAACAACCGGCGGCAGGCCGATTTCTACATCTTGATGGTGACATGTGCACTAGGAATGTCTGTTGTCGCTTTGGCCCAAGATTTGTTTGTTCTTTTTATTGGTCTTGAACTTGCGTCTTTCTCGACATACGTACTTGTAGCATTCATGAAAGAATCCAAGGTAGGCGCTGAATCTGGAATGAAATATTTCATCGTTGGTTCAGTTGCATCCGGAGTCGGACTATACGGCCTTTCAATGCTCTATCTATGGGCAGGTTCGCTTCAATTCAGTGTTCTTTCCGTGGCATTTGCAGAATCGGGAACAACAGCTCTTCCATTGATTGGAATTGGATTTGTTCTTGTCGGCTTTGGTTTCAAAGTCAGTGCAGTACCGTTCCATTTCGCTGCTCCAGATGCGTATTCAGGAGCGACCAGCCCCGTTGCCGGCGTTCTTGCAACCGCAAGCAAAGCAATGGGTATGCTTGGATTGGTTCGAATGCTGTTGATCGTTGCAGCACCAGAATCCAGTGATGGCAGTGCGGTCTGGCTGATTTGTCTAGGTGCAATTGCAGCCATCACAATGACTTGGGGTAATCTTGCAGCACTTGGTAGTGATAATCCAAAGCGAATGCTTGCATATTCATCAGTAGCTCATGCCGGATACATGTTGGCTGCTTTGACAGCAGTTGGTGCTTGGAACTGGGATGCAACTGTTTCTGGAGACGCTAGCGCTGCAGCAGTTGCGGTCATGACAGCCCTTCTCTTCCATCTCGTGGTTTTGGTTGCTTTCAAGTTGGGCGCTTTCCTCGTTCTTTCAATCTTAGAATCTGATGGGGGAGCATCTCATCTCTCTTCATTGGGAGGACTTGCCAAGCGAGAACCACTTTTGGCAGTTGCCATGTTCATCTTCATGATTTCACTTGCTGGAGTTCCCCCAATGGCTGGTTTCTTGTCAAAGTTACTCGTTATTATGGGAATAGTCCGTGTTGCCGTCGGTGATATGGGTGCAGAAATTGCCGATGGAGGAGTCTATGCTCTTGGCGATTTACACTGGGTTTGGTGGCTCGCACTTCTTATGGTGATTAATTCTGCAATATCCATGTTCTACTACCTTCGTGTCGGTGTTGTCATGTTCTTTGATGAGCCTGAAGAAGGACGAGAAGGACCTCTACCTGCAGGATGGCAAGTACGTACTGCTGTTCTTGCATGTGTCTTGGTCACCTTACTGGTTGGTGTTGCAGGAGATTCCCTCATCCGTCTGTGTGAAATGGCAGCCCAGAGCCTCAACTACAACTGGTAACACTGAACTGTTCAATAAACGCCCTATTGCGTCACTTTGACGCAGTAATTGAGGGTGCGGTATTCAAGAAGGGTCGACTGTTGGGTTAGAACGGTGAGGCTGTTTGGGTCGACGGTATGAAGAGAAAGTGGACGTGGAAGAACTTGCTCGTCTCGAATCTCCAGAGGACGCTTCAAGCGGTAAAATTCGTGTGAAAATGCCGAACCGAAAAATCAACGAGATGTTCGCTTTTGCTGAACAAATTCTTGGCGGCCGACGAGTCACTGTACTGTGTGAAGACGGCCAAACACGCATGGCTCGTATCCCGGGTAAAATGCGTCGACGACAGTGGGTCCGAGACGGCGATTTGATCATCGTATGGCCATGGGATTTTCAGGATGCAAAGGCAGATGTTAAGCACCGATATACCAAGACACAGGCCATGTACCTTTCTCGCAAAGGGGTGCTTCCAAAGGAACTAGACTTCTTTGGCATGAACACTGCTAGTGAAGATGATGATGATGAGTTTTCAGACACATTTGGTGTGGTTGATGAACCTGAAGAAGATGTCGATGATGTACTTGCTGACGAAGGCAATGACGATGATTTGTTTGGCTTAGACGATGACGATGGTGATGACTTGTTCGGCTCAGATGATGACGATGATGATGACTTGTTTGGCTCGGACGACGATGAAGTAACTGAAGAAACAGCTGAAGAAGTGACAGAACCTGAAACTCCTCATGTGCCAGTTGAAGAATATCCTTCTGACGAAGGTGAAGTTGTTGATGATGACGATGATGAGGACCTTGAATCCTTATTCGGTTAAGCGATGCAAGGCCCATGGGTGGTCGTATGGCGAAGAGAGATGATTGGGACGACGAATTGGCATCCAACAAACGTCAGCGTAAGCGTCGTCGTCAACACCGTCAGAAAAAGGGTAAATCTACATCTGAAAAAGGCCAAGACGATGCTTTTGCTCTAAATGAACAGGATAAATTCCTAAGTAATCTTGAAGCGAAGTCTGGCGCCTTTAATTGGATGAAAGAAGATCGTTACAAACGGATGTTTCGAGATATTGAATCTAAGATTCAGGGCGCCCTTGGTACAGGAACATACGATTGGGTTGACCGGCGAGTGTTTGACCAAGTTTTTGACAGGATGACGCTCATGTCGTTGTACAAACTGATGAAGGCCGGTACCATAGACACTCTCGATTTTCCAATTGCAAGAGGCAAGGAAGCACACGTATTCCACGCTACTGATATCGATGGGAAGGTAGTGGCAGTGAAGATTTTTCATACATCGAATGCCGTTTTTAAGAATCTCATTCAGTACATAGAGGGAGACCGAAGGTTTGGAGGCCTTCGTCGAAGACACCGAGACTTAGTCGATATTTGGGTTCGTAAAGAACACCGTAATCTTTCTCGTTTGTGGCGTTGGGGTCTTCATGTTCCCCGCCCACTTGGGATACACAAAAATGTCCTCGTGATGGAATATGTTGGGACTCCTCAATCAGCATCTCCTAAGCTCCGAGAAGTCCAAGTGAACGATGCTGAAGCAGTGTTCGATGATTTGTTGGAATTTCTGGCCATATGCTGGCAGAAAGCAGATCTGGTTCATGGTGATTTTTCTCCATACAATATTCTCTGGCATGAAGAAAAAGCAGTCGTCATCGATGTAGGTCAAGCGGTAATCCAAACCCATCCCAAAGCACAAGAATTTCTTGTTCGGGATGTTACTCGACTTGTTGAATGGGGAAATAAAAACGGTGTTGAAACAACATTAGCCGAGGCTATGTATGAGGTGCTAAACATGAATCTTGACCACGTCAAACAAAAGTTTTCATCCGAGGAAGAATAGTCACTCTTCTTCCCAACTGACTTCTTCATCATCAGCCAGTATCATCATCTCAGCCACAGCCTCTTCGTCTTCAGGGTCGACTTGTGAAGCTCTCATCCGCCGTGAACGTCGGTTAGAGAGGTCTGAAAGACCAGGAACAAGACCTTCAAAACTATCGCTAGGTGCAGGTGGGCGGTCGTCTCGAATTTCGATAGTGTCCAGTTGTCGATTGACAATTCTTGACCTTCTGCGGTCTCGTTCTAGGAAATTTAGAACGGTACCATGTTCGGCTCCGCCTGCCAACATTTCAATGGCTTGGCGGGCTGCTGAAAGGCCTTCTTCTTCTCCAACTAAAACGACTGTTGAGTTGTAAATTGAGATTTGAGTGTCAGTCAAACCCTCAATGAGTTGGCGTATTTTGCCTTGGCTTCCAATGATTCTGCCTCGAATTCTTCTTTGTTGGTTCGACCTTTTTCCAACGAATTTTCGAATATCGACCAATTCAAAGAAATGACCGTCTTCCAGTAGTTGAATCGCTGCTTTTGGAGCCATTCCTCGACCTATCGCTTTGATGACATTTGGAAATTTCATTGCCTTAACAGGATCGTAAGTGCCTGGTTCACCCCACACAACTTCAACATCTCCCGTTACTGAGTCAATGATAAATTCTTTACAGCCTGAAGCATTTCTCAACGACTTCGCAGTAGTCCCTTTAGAGCCAATAAGAACCGCAATACGATTCTTTGGAACTCGCGGCAGAGGTTGGCGCATGGATGTTCCTAAGGCCGACCTCTTTTCAATCTCTTGTTTGTCTTTGAAGTGCGGTGATTACGAAGCCTGCAAGCAGAAGGAGCAGAATTGACGGTGCAAATGATGGCACAAGGCCAGGTGAACCAATAGCGGCGCCAGTGACAACCATGTGGTTGTAATTGTTGCCTTCATCATACTCGTCAATAACATCGACATAATCGATGACAAGCCGTAGGTCGAACTGTCCAGTCTTGGGTACGGTGTAATTCCAAATTAGTGATTCTTGACTGTCCAAAAGAGCTCCTGCATCAAGTGTTCTTGATTCCATGACCGTCCAACTTACCGTAGAACTTCGGTCAGCTGGAGCAGATTCAAGCCGAACATTCACGCTTCCGCCGTAATTTTGATTACTTTCAAGTAGACTTGTAATCGTGATGTTTCCGTCGGTTTCTCCAGGCCTGACAATCAGCCGATCGAGGTTTGTTTCGGTAGCATTCCAATACAGATCAAGACCAGGTAGGATTTGATATGAACTCGGACTTGAGGTGTATTCATTTCCAGCATTATCGACGACGACGGCTCTAAACATGAGGTACTGTCTTGATTTGGTTGCCCAACTCGCAAGCCCAATAGTGCCAGTAAGGCCCGGTGTGCTCATTTGCAACCAGTTGCCGGAAAGGTCGGGGGTTTGTCCCACTCCATTTGAGTCAAAGCCAAACTGCAGATAAGAATTCGAGAGGTCTATTCCGGAGCCTTCGTCTATGGCACTAAATTGAACATTTGCGGGCCCAACTCGACTGGTAGTGAGTTCATCGACAGTCCAACCGATTGATTCAGGGAGTGTCTCGTCAATTCGGATATCGAATTGGTTTGCCGTTCCAGCGTTTCCTACACGGTCAACAGAGCGAACGTGAACAGTATGGTTGCCCTCCGTCAAGCTAAGTTGAACTGAATCCGAAGTCGTACTACTCCAATTTTGCCCATTCATAGAGTACTGTGCAGATGCAACGCCACTGCCTTGTCCATCGTTGGCGTTGTTGATGAGTCCGCTGATGGTAACATTCGTTGATTTCTGCCAGTTTCCGCCGTCACCTATCGTCACCGATGACAAGGTTGGACCGGTTCGATCAATCCCAATGAAGAGTGTTTGACTGGCCGTTAAACTCGAACTGTCATAGACGGTCAAACGAGAATTCCATGTCCCCTCTGCCATTGCTCCACTGCTCCAATCCCAGCCGTAGGAAATTCCAGATGGACCATCATTTGCTGGCGCACCTGGGCCTGGTACATTGGTAATGGTTGCATAACTCAGATCATCATCGCTGGCGCCCCATCGGTAGGCTAGAGTTCCGTCACTTTCGATACCAAACCACGCTCTATCGGATGCAGACGCTCCAGTGCCAGCAGCAGCGTTTAGTGCGGTGAATATGGTTATGACCGGAACCTGATTTACAATATTGAACGTTCCAGAACTTGCAATAACACTCTCGTTAACATCGTCATCCCAAGCTGTTGCGCGTAGGGTGTATGAGCCGTTTGCATATGAGGTTGAATCAAAATATGTCAACCACGGGGTAGAGGTGAGATTGCTTACCGTTGTCCATGCTCCACTTCCCGTTGAAATCTCAATGAGAATAGAGGAGACGTTTGCATCGCCCGTCAGTGAAAAGGACAGGCTGTGTAGGCCGACAATATCTTGATTTGTTGTTGGACCGTTCCCAAAAGAGAGAACCAAATTCGAAGTGGAGGTTTGGACAATTTTCCGTTCTTCAAGTTCGAGATTTACCGTCGGTGTAGTGCTCAGCATGAGGATGGCGACGACAAGAACCGCACTCACCCAACCCCTGCCCATGGTGCTAGACGAGTACGGTTATCCTTCAATGCTCCCCTTCTTTACTGCTCTTTTGAATGAAACTACATGGTTAAATCGGTATCAGGAAGTTTGGTTTGGTCATCAGAAAAAGAACCCTCATATGGGTTTTTAACCGAACTTGTAGAGATGGGTTCAAGTGCTCCGCAGGATGTCGAATACTCACATGGCGAGCGCGTGGAAGCCGATTTTGGCAATTCTTCTACTTTGTATTGCATCGGTGCCGATGCCGATTTCTGCTGAGCAGAGCGGTTCTATTCAGGCTGGTGCAAGCAATGTGGCCCTTCAACCGCAGAATCCACAAGCAGGAGATTCTGTGACCATTTATCTTCAAATGTTTAACAGTGGGAATTATGCTACTGACGTAGAATACGCTTTCTACCGAGATTTCCGAGGACCCAATCAACTTCTCAAGGAAGCAACGGTCGATATCGATACCAACACTTCGGAGGAAGTCTCTGTTGTTTGGCCAGGAGTCACCGAAGGAGAGCATGAGATTCACATAACCTTCGAACATCCACGAGGTTCTGGTGACATCGCCCACTTTTGGGTTGACTTCAATGTTGCAGGTCTCCCTAATCTTAAGGTGACTCAAACTGAACTCACTCCCTCGACCGGAATTCTTTCTGGTGATACCGTCATGCTTTCATCCTTGGTACGCAATGTGGGTACTCAACCCGCCGCGTCCAGCACCCTACATATCGATTTACCAGATGGTAGCGACTTGGATGTGACAACTCCATCCGTGGCTGCAGGCGAAACTGAATGGGTTAACACAACCTTCACTGCACCTGATAGCGGTTCGTACACCATCATGGTAACTCCAGATTATCAGAATGAAGTCGTAGAATCGTCAGAGTTCGATAAAATTGTAGAAGTGCCTCTTAACGTGGATACAAGATTGGATGTCTTCCATATTGGTGAATTGAATGTTGCCGTCGATGATGAAGCCTTAGAAGGCCCTTGGGTTGTAACGGGCAAACTCGGTATAACCAATGGTAGCGGTGTCACTGAGGTCCCACTATGGTTACAAATTATCAGTTCGACTGGCGAGAAAGTGACCACTGCTCCGTTTACAGTAACCCTCTCCGGGATTGGTTATGCAGAGGTAACTTGGACCCGTTCCCTCACTGCTTCTGACCTCGGTTCATTACCGGCTGGCATACACACGCTCGAGGCCAAAATTGATCCATTCGAAACTGCTAACTTTATTCAAGAAACCACCGACAATGATATCGTAAGTTCTCCAATCTCAAAGTATGATGTTCCCGATGTTTCGGTTGATTCGATGGCTTCAAAGTCTTCACCCAGTGTAAATTCTGGCGATTCGGTTGTCTGGGGTGTGACGTTACGAAACAATGGCGAACTTCGAGTGTCAGGGCGATTCAATTACACATGGGAAGGAATGAGAGACACTTCTCAAATCATCTATCTCCAACCTGGTGAAGAATATCTTTGGACCACGGAATTAACAACTGTTATTGGCTCTCATAACGCCACATTTGAAGCCACATGGAGGCCTTCAACAAATAGTTGGGACTCAAATTCATTGAACAATGTAGCTTCTGGAGTGGTGAAGGTCAGTGCTGAGTTGCGACTGAGTTGGGCGCTTTCAACTCTTGATGTAACCGATTCTAGCAATTCACAATTTACCCTTCCGATGACTGAAGGAGAGAATTATTCTTTGTCCATTGATTTGACCAGTACCGAAACTGGTTCACTCACATACGATTGTAAGGATGGAGACGATAACACTCTGTCAACTCTTGATGCTGTGGTTACTAACCTAGGCGATAAAGTGACCCTCGTTTGTGAATTTACCGCAGTTGCTCCCTCGACAGTGGTGAAACTTGACCCTTCTGATGACGATGTTTCTGGCACCTTTACTCGCACTTTTGCGACGGTCATGAGCGATGAAGACATTGAAGATTTAAACTCTAATTCCGAATGGGGCACTTTCACTCTGATAGGTTTTGTTGCAGTCATATTGATTGTTATTCTTGTGTTTTCCATCTACCTTACACGTGAAAAAGATGAGGATGTTGAGCGAGATATTTTCGAATATTGTCCAGCATGTGACGGTGAACTTGAAGGCGATGAAGACCGTTGCCCACACTGTTCTTTCAATCTCAAAAAGGCAAGAAAGCAATTCCACGACTGTAAAGAATGCGGTGAATCAATACCTGATTTGCTTGACAACTGTGTGTATTGTGGCGCCGAACAAGATGTATCATCGTTCTTTGAGAAGCGTGAACGAAAAGAACGTTCTGTCAAAGAAACAGTCGCCTTACCAGAAGAAACCAATGAAGATGAAATTGTAACTGGAACTGAAGACTTCGCACGAGCTGTGAAAGAATTTGGCTATGATGAAGACCAACTTGAAGAAGAATGGGACCAGAACATTGTGACTGCCGAAGCAGAAGTCGAAGCCGCTTATGACAGAAGAAATGCAGAGGAATTGCTCCAAGAAGACATGACTGAAGAAGAACTTGAAGCATATCAGAATACGGTGACTACTACGCTCAAGAGCATGAAGGAACTCGAAGCACAAGGCAATGATATTGACTCAATCTTGGCTTCAAAGGGTAAAATTATTGCCCATAAAGACGACGGCAAAGATCTCTCAGCGAGTGATGCAGATATCCGTGGAAGGTTGTACGAAATCACCGGAGAAGACGGTATCATGCCTGGTGACAAGGTCCATGTCGGAATGCAACTTACCGATTCAGCCTTCGCAGGAAACGAAGTAGCTGAAACGACTTCAGACTTTACGGTGATTGATGAAAATCCGGTATCGAAGACGGATGAGTTGACTCCAAAATCTGCGAAACCAAATCGTCGCAGAGGGACACGTCGAAAACCTGCTGAAAAGAAGTCGGAATCCGATGTCGCTGAATGCGGTGCATGTGGCGCTGATTTGCCTGTTGAAGCAACTGAATGTAGCACATGTGGTGCGAAATTTGAGTGATGTCCGTCGGCTTTCATAGGGTTCGTCATTGCGGTAGCTCGGCAACCACAAGCGTCATCCGGACGGATTGTGCTGTACACAAGAGTCTTCAAACCCTCGCATCATATTTCCATTGAATTGATATGTGGGCAGGCCGTAGGACTGCTGATGAAGACGAGGTGGGTGATGCCAGTTCTGCTGGTTCTAACTTTTGTTCTCAGCTCTACATCAGGTTGCCTTGGCTTGCTGCAGGCAAGAGAGGTTGTTGAAGACATTCGAGACCCACCCAAAATTGACACTGATACGTTGACATACAGAGAACTCAAAGTTTGGACGAATATTTTTGAATTGGAATCGTACAACAACTCGATTTTGATTCCAATTGATTCTTCGGTATCCGAAATTTCAATCTACAGAAGCGTTCAAATTACGAATCTTAACACAGAGATTGGTTGCTTAGAAAACATTACTCGGTACGTTCGAGCCGAATTCTACACCCCCTCTGGAGAAATTGCTTGGAAGATAGATGTGTGTGAAGACCTTAATGCGAACGCAGACCAAATCCCCTTAGAATTCGGTTCATCTACCTTTGAAAGTGGTAATTGGCGCTTGGACATCGAGGCACGCGGTACAGGAATCCAAGACACTCCGTTTCAAGACAGTTTTCAAATTGATGTGACAATCAAGCGTACTTGTTTACGTTATCCTCTTGAAGATGGATGTGTGTGATTAAACCAAGGAATCGCTACAAGCGTATCTTCTGGAACAATTTTGGCATTTCCCTGGGCGGTCATGATTTCGAACAGCTCCTCCTTCAACAGTCAGTCGCTGAATCTCTTTCACTGCTTCAAACAATTCTTGTTTAGCTGCTGTAGTCCATGGAATTTGGTGAAGATTATCTTTGCCGTAACGAAGAACACCATAGGGTGAACTTTTCTTTGTGTTGACCTCGACAAGGTGTAGATAGGCGAGCAATTGCATTCTGTGTGATTGGTGTGGGTTGCGAGGTACTTTTCCAGTTTTTTGCTCAACTGGAATAAACTCCCCATCAACAATGACAATTTGGTCTGGTTTACCACGTAGCCCAATTTCTGTGTCGGTGAGTAGGCTTGAACCACTGTCATCGTCCGAGTATGCGACTTCATTACCGTCACCAAGGTCAATTTCCTTCTTTATCGATTCAAGTTTTGCATCGTTCAACAGTACTCTCTGTAACTGCCATGACGCAGCTAGAGTCCAACCCATTGCAGTTAAGAACAGAATAAATGTTGCTTGCTCGCGGTCATTTGCTGCAGCCAATGCTATTGCGTGTAAACCTAAAACAATCGAACCAAATAACAGACTCGCTTCGACTCTTCCTGCTTCAAACCACCCTCCAATGAAACCTTTAGGTTCCCAAAACTGGGTAAAAGAATCGTTCTCATTCAAGAATTTGTTTTTTTGTCGATGAATGGTTTCATTAAATCCAATCATTGAGCGCCAGGGGATTGAAATGGCTACGAATCCCGCAACAAGGGTGGTCACACTCCATAATGCCAAATAGCGTGCTATGTAGAGCGGTGTCACCACTTCATCGATGTAATTGAAAGCGATGGCATCAATAAAAAGTGCGATGATTATTGAAAACCACCACGTCCATATTGTGACTGAACGTCGCATTTTCTTCATTTCACTTTGGAAACTATTCATCTGTGTGTGAATTTCAGCATGACGTTTGATTCCAGCAGTGATGGCGTCTCCTTGGCCTGAGTTCCCCTCTCGTGATAATGACCAGGATAACGGGCAGTATCGATGCCTTTCAAGATCGCTCGCACTTACTGAAAGAGCGACGCCTTGGATGTCACGCCAAAACCCATCTTCGGAACGAGAGGCATTCAGCGTCTCATCGCCTGCTATTCTACCGGCCATTTGCACCCCCCTACAAGTCTACAGTTATCCACTATGTATTGAGTTCTTCCTAGGTATTCCCATTATTTTTCATCAACATATTGGATAAATTTCGTTCCGTACCTCTACGAACCGCTTTAATATGGAGTCCAAGTCGGACGACTGCTGAGGAATGTCAATGTCCGATGAATCGAACTTACTCTTACCCTTCGAATCCTATGAAGAGAATGCAGTCAACATTGGAACTCAACAAAAGAGTGCTGATATGGCTCGCTTCATTGAACGTGTCCGTGAAGACGGATTGTACCTTCTCGATGTCAACATGACCGATTCTCGAGTTCGCTCAATCGCTCAATTTTTGAACAAATTTGATGCTGCAAGAATTATGGTTGTTTCTGCCCGACAATACGGTCAACGACCGGCTCGATTGTTTTCTGAAGCTATTGGAGCGAATGCAGCGGTTGGCCGTTTTATTCCCGGCTCACTGACAAATCCGGTCCTTCGCTCGTATGTCGAACCCGATGTTTTGTTCGTTACCGACCCTGCAGCCGACCAGCAAGCACTTCGAGAAGCAGTCAATTCCGGATTGCCAATCGTTGGAATCGTTGACGCAAACAACAACCTTCGCAACGTCGATGTTGCATTGCCGGCCAATAACAAAGGTCGCCGCTCACTCGCCCTCGTTTACTGGCTACTCGCTCGTGAAGTGCTCAAAGTTCGCGGTGAAACAACCGATGAAGACTGGGCAGCGTCACAAGATCTTGAAGACTGGCAATCGACATTCTGATGCCAGAGTTTCACTGGATTCGACCTGAGTCTGTATTCGCACCAAGATATGTGGATATTGCGTTGGCAAAGTCTTCCGGGGTTGGTGCACCGTGCATCAAATTTCTAATTTTCTTTGCACCAGGTAGGCCTTTAGTAAAGGCAACAGCATGTCTTTGCATCCACCGAGGTTGGAGCCCAACACTTTCGTGAGAGTATTGGATGTACTTGTCCCAACACCACTTGCGCGTGGCAAACGCCCGTCCAGTTTCAGAGCGTTCATACCATTCATCGCCAAGGTCTCGAATCCACGGGAGGTCTTGTTCTTTCATCCAACCAAGCCCGACTTTAATTTCTCCAAAAATAGAGGGCCTGCCTATTGCTCCTCGGCCAATCATAAGTCCTGCTGCATGGGTTTTTTCAAGACACAGCTTTGCAGTCTCCGCATCGACGACATCTCCATTGGCAATAACTGGAACTTCTACTGATTCAACGATACGCTGTATTTCACTCCAGTCTGCTTCACCGGAGTAACGTTGGCGTAATGTTCGTCCATGAACACACAATCGTGAAGTTCCGACATCTTCGAGCCTTTTGCAAATCTCCAAAGCGTTGTTATCGCCTTGACCAGTTCCCAATCGCATTTTGGCAGTAACGGGGACATCAACTCGTCGAATAATTCCATCAACCATCGACACAAGGTTGTCCGGTTCTCCCATGAGTGCTGCACCAGCACAGATTTTCGTCACCTTTGGAGCAGGACATCCAAAGTTGAGGTCGATTATATCGGCACTATCTGCAAGCATCCCTGCAGCGGTTGCCATATCTCCTGCATCACCGCCAAAAATTTGCGGGATGAAGGGAACTTCTCTTTCATGCGATTCCATTTTGCGCCAAGACATTGCCGCCTCTCGTGTGAGGGCAGTACTGTTTGTGAATTCAGTTATTGTCACATCTGCTCCGCAATCTTTGGCTAGCAGTCGGAACGGAAGATCAGAAACTCCTGCCATAGGAGCCAGAAAGAGAAGACGAGATTCTCCCTCCCAGTGACCCGGCTTCTTGCCAATATGACTGCTCATGTTGGTTGCTCTGAGCCTCTGTTTTTCAAGCATTGTTACGATTATGCCTCGGAGAGTGCCTGTTCGAGCAGTTGAGCAACCCGTCTCATTCTGCGTAGAATTCGGTCAATTCGTGATGAGATTTCATTGTGAACTTCTGCAGAGGAATATCCGGCCAGTTGATGTCCAAGAGGCAAACGTCCTCCGAGCAGGTTCAACAACAACATTTGGTTTTCAGAAGTAGTCTCTTTCAGAGTTTTACCGACGGTCTCCACTTTCAATACGCCTTTTTTCAAATCCTTCAAAAGAACCGATTGCTGTTGAGTTGAAAGTAACCTTTGAAATCCACCTTTTTTCAGTAACCAATCCTCGCCTCTGCGCTGGTATTGTGTGGTTATCGCAGTCCACAGCGTGACATTAAGTCGGTCAATACGAGGAACTCGCTGAACCATTCCAGTGGTTCTAAATCGCTCTAAGATCCGCCCAATACGGGGCTTTTGTTCTTCGAGGAGTTCGTCTGCTTCATCCAACGAAAGAGGTAAATCTCGATTTAGGAGCAGGCGAAATAACTGAACAGAAATTGATTCGGCGCGTGCTTCTTTACCAGGCCTTTCACCAAGCAGCCCAAAATCGCCCATCCACTGAGAGAGCGCGCTTTCCTCACTCCCTTCAAGCAGCGGCCTATGTTCGACAATCCCTATGCTAAGTGCAGGGGTGTCAGTTGGTGGAACGGGCTTGCCAAGTTCTGGTTTGCTCCGTGACCATAACTCCTCAAGAATCTCCATTCGTTGTTTGACAATAGTTTCGCATTGGAAACTAAAAAACTCGATAGCATTTGTGAGTGAACCGCCTCTCAAAAAATATCTTCTCCAACCCTTGCCTTCGTTTGAAAAACCAAGAATACCAGCTTCTACAAGGCGTGTCAAGTGATGATTGAGTGATGCTGGGGTGAGAGCGAGCTCGTCGGCGAGCATTTGGGCATCCCAACTGATTGATGGCTGTGATAGCAAGTAGTCCCTAAGTAATCGGTGAACTGGACCGGCTTTTCCAAAATCAGCGGTAGCCTCGCCTCTTTTCCGAACCAAACTCAACGTATCGATAAACCAACCAACGAGGTTATCTAAATCCCTCTCGCTCGCTGGAAGTGCAACTTCAGACAAACGGACACTAAACATGTTGCTCATCGGTGGTTTTTGACGAGGGTCTTTGAAGACTCTGTATTATTTGCCTCTCAAGAGGCGAAAAATATTGACATTATCTGCGTTCATCGTTCCAATCGTAATCGACACCTTTCGAGCCATGCCATTCGATGTTCATGTCAATATGAGGCATCATCTCAATTCGATCTTCGCGTAAAATACCTCGTCGCCGAAGAACTTTGACTGCCGAATGTACTGTGGCTCGAGTACGCCCAATTCTACGGGCAAGGGCCGCTTGAGAGCGTGGAACACCTTCTTTCTGAATATCTTCAATAATCAATCGTTGTACTAATGAGAGTCCAATAGGTAGGGCTGAAGCGGCTTTTTCTTCACTCACTGCAATCCCCCTCAAAATTTCGACTTGACTTGGTGCGCCGGCGAAATAACATGTCCTGCCGTTAACGGGTAAAACAGTCACACTACGTCGAGTCTGCAAAACATCAAGATGGTGGCGTAATGTCCCGTTAGCGGTGTTTAGAGTGGACTGTAATTCTCTGTAGCAAAGCCCAGGATGAATTTCTAGAGTGAGGAGGATTCTTTTGCGCAGCGGATGCTCATAGGCACGCGCTTTCGTAGATACACCGCCTAATGCAAGAGCCCCAACAGCGGTCGCCGCCGCTGCCACGCCACCAGCAATGCCTGCTACACTTCCAGCAGCACCCATGATTCCAGCAGACAACCAAGGTCGCTGCCGCATCCATTGTGCTAGTAGAGGCATAACACCAACTCCATGTTCTCCTTTGTTAATCCATCCTACGATTGCTTCACTCGAGGTGCAATCTAATCTTGTGCGATTACAGTACCTAAATGAATTTTCAAGTGTGCAACAAGCGGTGAAAGAAGTCGTCCACATGTACGTCCATGTTCAGTTAAGAGGTATGAAACTCGAATCGGTGGACCTTCTGTGACTTGACGTTGAACAAGTCCTTCTTCTGCTAAATATCGCAACTTGTCCGATAAAGTTCTTGAAGAAATACCTTCTAACAAATTCTTCATTTGGTTGAATCGTCGGGGGCCAGAGATATACAATGCAGAAAGGATTTCAATCGTCCAACGAGAGCCGAACACACTGAGCGCTTCTCCAGCCCGGCAAACTTCACTATGGAGGTCATTGAGAGGATTGAGTTCCTTTTGGGATTCTAAAATACCTCGAATATCCCCACCGATAGAGATGGCGGATTCTATTGAATTTCGAACTTCAATGTAGTCGTTCCGGGTAACTTTGAGCGGCGGGATTGACATTGGCATCTCCTCGAACCGACGCTATTGGTTCCACTACTTAATTCCATTTTAACACTAAACTTTCTTTGGAAATTCTAAATTTCTGTTTAGAAATCATCTCACCTTTGAAGAAGTCTCACGGATACGGCTGTTTATGTCCAAACAAGTGTTGCTGGTCCGAGGCGGCGCTTTAGGTAGAAACACTGGCATTGGTGGGGCACACTACAACCTAGTTACGTCTTTGCAGAACGGAGAAATTCGTGGATGGACGACACTAGAACCCTGCGAGTATCCATTACGGAGGCGGATGAATCCATTTTCACGGCTCTATAAACGATGGATTTCACATCCAAAACGAGTCGATAAACTTCTCAAGAAGAATCATTCGTTCAGTGCCGTACATATCACCGACCAGGAGCAGGCACATCTCATTCCCCAACGATGTTCCATTCCAGTGGTCGTTACGGTTCACGATTTGTTTCACTTGTTTCCAGAACAGATGAAAATTGCTGGTGAAACAATAGACATTGGTGAGCAGAAACCCGGATGGTTCCGTCGAAAAGACCTCGAAAAATTGAGGCAGGGGCTCGCTCGAGCAGACCTTCTTGTTTGTGATTCCCAAGCAACATTATCAGCCTGTAAACAGCATTTCCCGCTGGTCAATTCAGTGTGCGTACCTTTAGGCCTGGATATCAAGGCATTTCGGCCAAGTAAGCAAAATGAGGTAGAACTCATCGGCCCCGCATCTGAACTTTCCAAGGGATGTCACCTACTTATCGTAGGAAGTCACGCCCCTCGTAAACGTTTGAATTTTGTTTCACGTATCGTTGGAGGGCTGGATGAAAAAACAAAACAAGAGATTCACATTCACCATGTTGGGAATAATTCATGTCCTTACGGCGGCCCATCAGCATCCAATTCTGCTGATGCATCGAACGTCCCAAGGTGGATATCACACGGTGGGGATATTTCAAGCGAGGCATTGATGCAACTTCGATTTGCTAGCGAAGCATTGTTGTTCCCGAGTGCTAGTGAGGGATTTGGATATCCACCTCTGGAATCGATGGCTTGCGGAACGCCGGTTTTATGCTCAGATTTACCTTCACATAACGAATTAATGCCAGACCAAACTTGTATCAAGGCTGACGATACTGAGGCATGGAAGGATGCAATATTGTCGGTCCATTCAAATTGGAAAAGCCGGACCAAAAATGATACTCAGCATGTATGGCCAAAACCTCGTACCGGCTTGATGGAATTCGCCTCTCGATTCGACCAAAGCCAGTATTGTCACCGTATGGCAGAAGTCTACGATTCTTTGGAATCTCTTTAATCAATACGTTCGTATGTAGCTGCACAGCACAGATGTTTATTGCAGAAGAAGCACCGCCTAAGAGCATGAATGAGATGATTTCATTCAATTTTATTGGGCAAAGGTATTGATTCACGTACAGTTCTATTCGCAGTTGAAGGAATGGTAACTGACCCAGCCCCATTCTGGTAAGTCATCAACCAAAATCGAAGGTCATTCCACGCCTACCATGGGAGAGAATCTTCAATCGGAGTATTCATGGATGGCGTTTTGCTGGCGTTGCCATGCAACCTATTCAACGCGTAGCGATAGTCGGTGCTGGAAACATGGGTTCTGGAATTGCACAGAAGACGGCCCAAGAAGAATTTGATGTTCAAATGGTAGACAGAGAACAACAATGGGTCGACCGAGGTCAAGGAATCATCCGAGACTTTCTTTCAGAGGCTGTCGAAAGACGAATCTTTTCTCCAGCTCAAGTTGACGCTATACAAGGGCGTATTACGGGGGTAGTGGGTGTGGAGAATACTGCTGAAGATACCGACCTTGTTATCGAAGCAGTTTTCGAAGATTTTGATATCAAAACAGCCGTGTTCAACACACTTAACACAGCCTGTGGGCCAAACACAATACTTGCTTCAAACACTTCTTCGTTATCGGTCAATGCACTTGCGGAAGCAACCGGTAGGGCAGACAGATTCGTTGGATTGCATTTCTTTTATCATCCCGCTAAAAATCGACTGGTTGAGGTTATTCCCGCTAAGGAATCAAGCGCTGAAACTATCGAAAAAGTAGTACAATACTGCAAAATGCTCGGAAAAGTCGTTATTGTTTGCGGCGATCGTCCCGGCTTTGTCGTTAATCGCTTCTTCGTACCTTGGCTCAACGAAGCGTGTTTATTGTTGGAGGAGGGTGTTGCGTCAGTTGCTCAAATTGATGCTGCTGCTTGTAAGGCATTCAGAATTGGACTCGGGCCGTTCGGGTTGATGAACCTCACAGGACCCCCCATTGCTCTACACTCGACCGACTATCTTGCCGAACAACTTGCAACACCACGGTATACTGGTGCTCAAAATCTAAGGAACTTGATTGATGCAAACGAACATTGGGACATTTCTGGCGACCAAGAATATACTTCAGAACAATACTCTACCATCGCAGAGCGACTTTATGGTGTCGTCTTCGGAGTTGCCGCACAAATTGTTGAGGAAGGGGTATGTTCGATGGAAGATGTTGACCGAGGCGCAAAGGTCGGACTACGCTGGGCTCGAGGACCTTTCGAAATGATGAACCGTGTTGGGATTCAAGAAGCTCACCGTATGGCGCAAGGATATGCACAACTAAGTTCAGAAAGCGACCCTAAACAGGCATGGAAAGTGCCGGCCTTTTTCACTGAACAATCCAACTTAAACGAGGCATGGAATTTCTCCTATGTTGACGTGACCTCGGAATCGGGGGTTGCTACCTTGACGATTAATCGACCTGAGGCAATGAACGCGCTCAATGAAACCGTAGTCGCACAACTCAATGATGCCTTAGACCTTGTAAATGCTGATGATTCAGTGCATACCATTGTTCTAGATGGTGCTGGGAAAGCCTTTGTTGCAGGTGCAGATGTCAAATTCTTTGTTGACAAAATCCGCGCAGATGCGATTCCTGACATTGTCACCTTCACTGCCGATGGCCATGTCATGCTCAATAAGTTGGAAAACTCCAACAAAACAACCATTGCTTTGACAACCGGATTGGCCCTTGGAGGGGGGTTGGAATTGGCACTTGCTTGTGATTATCGAATCGGAACACGCCGTACTCAATTTAGATTCCCAGAAACATCGATTGGAATTTATCCAGGTTTGGGAGGCACTCAACGCCCAGCAAGAATCTCTGGAATACCATCCGCTCGCTGGGCTGTACTAGCCGGGAATTTCATGGACGCTCAAACAGCTCATGACCTCGGCCTTCTCACACACTTGGTGAATGTTTCAGCCGTAGATTCATGCGTATCTGAACTGTCCTCGGTAGGAAAACCAGAGAACAAATATCCTGGAGCACCAAGCAACCCTTCGAGTGCTACTGCCTCATTTGCCACATCGTTTTACAGCAATGAAAACATGTCTACTCTCCTGTCAGGGGCGTGCCCCGAAGGCTTTGATGCTGAAGAGAAGAACATTGCTCGACAACTGAGATCTCTCTCACGAACTGCCCCTATAGCGTTGAAGATGGCCAGTGATCTGATTAATGCGACTTCTCAATCAGACTTATCAGAAGGACTTCAAATGGAACTTGACCAACTTACGAAGATATTCACAACATCCGATTCACTTGAAGGACTTTCGGCACTTATTGAAGGTAGAAAACCGACGTACTCGAATTCGTAATCAAGCCCATTTGCTTTGCATACTGGCCATTTCGTTGATGAGTGCAACGATGTCTAACGACTCTTCTTGTTCACCGGCCAATTCGATTCTATTTTTGACTGCCTGAATAAAATCCTGGTCGGGCAAATCTCCGAGAATTTGCTCTATGAAATCCTCGAGTGGAGTCCCCATTCCTTGTGCGATTGCAATTCGCGCTCGACGCTTTTCAGCCTCATCCTTTGGTTTTCGAACACCACTCATGCTTTCACCTCAGAAACTTGAATTTCATTTGCATACCAGTCCTCCCAATTGAGAACCACCTCATCTGACCACTGATGCAAAGGACCAGATGGAGAAATCCGGTCCATTCCACCATCCAGTGTCAGCATAGTTGCGTTGCGAGTAGTTTTAATTCCTGGCGAGCCAAGTACCATAGCCTTCTCAATAATACCGGTGCTGAACGATAGACTGCGAGTGTCGGTCCCAGACCAGTATGCTGAAAATCCGGGGTGAGTATGAACCCAAAGTTTGAACGGGGCTGTACATCCCACCGGCGGAGAAAGTTGGACATGCCCCGAAGTCCCCCAATCAATTGAGATCACATCATCTGCATCGATGAGTACTGATGTTTCCAGTCCAGCTAAAACGGAGAGTGCATAGATTACATCCCACCGCCCATTTGAGGCTGCGTTGTGTTGAACCTCGAGTAATTCAGTATCAGATACGCGACGCTGTTGAGCTAAATCAGCAACATGCGTCCATGTATCTTCATTAATACCAAGTTGCTCTAGTGCAGGAATGAGAATCATGCCTCCACCTCCACAGGATTTGCTTGAACTTTAGGAAATTCGAAAGCCCCGTAGGTAAGACTTCCAATCGATTGGACAGGCGCTCGGTTATGGCGTAATTGTTGGAGAACCCACTGTGCGCCAAAGGTGCCTGAGACCGAGAAGCCGAATTCTAGATTTCCAGCATCGAGCGCACCTTCAATTTGGCAACTCATTGGTTCATGGTCGGGCGTCAACTGTTTGACTAAGTTTGGATTGGAATCTGAAGTGAACACCATCCAGCCATCACCAGAACATCTCAGGTCAATCCAGGGAACATCAAGGGAATGTACCAGACGTCTCGGCTCGGGTCTGTCAACACAAACAACAACCAAATCATAACCATCAAGTTGTTCACTGGACCTTAGATTTTCTTCTTGGGAGATGAGTGTTGCAAACGGACTCATAGCCCATTTATCTGCTAGTGCTTTGACTTTGTAGTTGCCAATATCCGAGGTACTGTAGTTTTGATGGCCGAGGTTTGAGGCTTCAACAACATCACCGTCCATCAAGGTAATCTTGGCTCCAAGTTCTATTCGGGCTAATGCAGGAACGAGTAAGTCAACTACTGTTGTTCCTATGCCTCCAGCACCAATTATCAGCACCGATTTTTGCAACAATTCTTCATCCATGCTTAGACATAGATTCTACCGAATATATACTCACGGCTGAAGCATCCGCTCAATAGCCTCGATTTGCACATCGACTTTGAAATATTCTTCAACATAAGGGCGACCTGCTTTTGCCCATGCTTCACGCAGTACGGGGTCCTTGGCATCGAGGTAAGCATTCTTCCATCCTGCTGCATCATCACGTGCTAAAAGGCGGCCTGAATCAACCCGAGATAATGTGCAGTTGAACCCGCCTTCGTCAACCATCAGTGCAGGTGTCCCTATGGCCATGGCTTCTATTGGAGTCAGTCCAAACGGCTCACGGTAGGCATGACTTACCATGGCACGTGAACCGCGTATGACTCCGCACATTGCCGCTTGAGACAGACGAGGCATGCATATGATAGGAACGCCGAGTCTTTTGCCTTCATTCGCCAAGTCAGTGCGGTCATTTTCGTCGCCTCCACCGATCTGTACCATGGCCAAATCGGTACCTGTGAGTGATTGCATGGTCTCCCATGTGCCCTTGCCATGAGAAATTCTTCCGACGGTGACGATGTAGTCTTTGGGTAGGTTTTCAATAGAAGCCAATTCCTCTTTTTCCTGCTTGTTCGCTTTTTTAGGCCAACGTTTGAATTCAACACCATGGCCTACATGGGTTGCTTCCATTGGTCGGCCTCTCTCATCTCGTTTTGGCGGTTCCCCATTTCCTTTGGAAGCATCCATGGCCAACCCGTACACTTCGTGAATGCGACGCTGAATCCACAAGGAATTTCCCGAGATTGATGAATGAGGCCTACTAATTAGCCGACGAACGAACGACTTGTCTCTCATTCTTTGCCGTGTGAAAATTAGTTTTGTAATCCATAACGGTCTTTTCAGCGTTCCGTTAGGACGACGGTGAAGGATATCCTCATACAACCAACGTGGAGGCTCTAAACAGTGGTAATGGACCGCTATTCGAGCAGGAATATGCGGCAAAATTTCGAGTGTGCCTTTGCATGCAGTAAGATGTACAGCATCGTAATCTGACCATGGAATCTCCAATTTCCCCCACGCTTTTTGAGCATCACGACTTACACGGGCAGAAAGTTCTGCAAGTGCACCATCAGCCCAATAGTGTGGCGTTCTTGGCCGGTAAATCTTTACTGCTGCCCCCTCCAATAACGCTTCAGCCTCGGATGTGAGTTCAAGAGTTGCTAGCCCAATAGACCATCTGTCTACAGCACTTCGAATCACCTGTAGTATGTCTCTTTCAGCGCCTCCTAGAGCTGCAAAAGAAGCGCGGACAACCAACAAGCGCAGCGGCGCAGTTCCTGCATCGCTAGACTGTGCCATGAAATTGTGTACACTCTACCCCCTTTCAATTATCCCCATCGCTAAGGTGCATTTTGCGTCGTTTCTTTTCGATATTTTTATGCGACGATTCAAAAAGGGTTGCGTCAACGCAAGCACATGAGCGGCAAGACAGCTGTAATAACTGGTGTGACCGGTCAAGACGGTTCATATTTATCCGAATTATTACTTGAAAAGGGATATGTAGTTTACGGCCTTGTTCGCCGGGTATCTCAACCGACATCCGGACGCAGCCTCATTAATCACTTGATGGAAAACGAGAATTTTCATTTGTTGAACGGTGATTTAGCAGACCAAAACTCGATCGATAATGCAGTGTCACAAGCTCAACCAGACGAGTTTTACAACTTAGGGGCTATGTCCTTTGTCCCAGAGTCGTGGCGCTCTCCAATGATGACAGCAGATATCACCGGTCTTGGTGCTCTTCGTTGTCTTGAAGCAATCCGAAAGCATGCCCCCAAATGTCGCTTTTACCAAGCAGGGTCATCTGAACAGTATGGGAAAGTACGCGACGTCCCACAAACCGAATTGACCCCGTTCCACCCTCGTTCACCGTATGGATGTGCAAAGGTGTTCGCCTTTGAAATCACCAGGAATTACCGTGAATCATACGACATGTTCGCTTGTACTGGGATTTTATTTAATCACGAGAGTCCACGACGAGGTCTTGAATTTGTGACCAGAAAAGTGACGATGACTGCTGCTCGCATAGCCCAAGGTTTTGATGAATGTCTTTGGATCGGAAATGTAGATGCAAAGCGTGATTGGGGATTTGCAGGCGATTATGTCGAGATGCAATGGCGTATGTTGCAGCAAGAGGTGCCTGGCGACTATGTAGTGGCTACTGGAAGGACCCACAGTGTTCGGGATATGATTACACTTGCTTTCTCTCATGTGGGAATGACCCTTACATGGTCCGGTGAAGGCGTTGATACAATTTCCACCGATCAAAACGGAGTTGTTCGTGTTCGAACAAACCCTAAGTTTTTCCGACCTGCAGAGGTTGATTTGCTTATTGGCGACCCCGCACTTGCTGGGAAAGAATTAGGCTGGGTCCCAGGTACAACCTTTGAAGAATTAGTCCAAATGATGGTCGATTCGGACATGTCCATTGTTCAAGAAGCCGTTGATGGTGGGTATGCACCACCAATTCCACCTGAGTGATGAAGGAGGCCTTGTATGGCGCATCCGATTTTGTATTCTTTTCGTCGATGTCCCTACGCCATGCGTGCACGCATGTCCATTATTCGTACGAACTTTAGTGTCGTACTTCGTGAAGTGGTGTTGAGGGACCGCCCTGAACACATGTTGGAGATTTCTCCAAAAGGAACGGTACCGGTTCTCCTGTTGGAAGACGGGGCAGTTATCGAAGAAAGCCTAGAAATCATGCAGCATGTACTGAATTGGAGTCTCTCCGATATCGAAGAGCACTGGGTTAATCGAAACGATAATGAATTCAAATTTCATCTTGACCGCTACAAGTATCCAAATCGATACGAGGGTGTAAACGAGCTTGAACAACGAACTGCTGCTTCGTCTTATCTCCAAGATTTGAACGATTTACTCGACTCACAGGTCGAGATTTCTGACCAATTAAGCGATGCTTTGTTTCCTTTCGTTCGCCAATTTGCAAATCACGACCGAAATTGGTTTGATTCCCAGTCATGGAGGCAAGTACATTTTTGGCTAAACAAAAATCTCGAAAGTGCGGAATTCAAATCGTGCATGGTCAAACACAAACAATGGCAGGAAGGAGATGCTCCGGTCTATTTTGGCTAGAATTAACGACTCTAATGGCAATGGTTTATATTTTTAAATAACGCCATGGATATCGAAGTGTTGACAAACTAGGCTCGACAATTTTCAAACAATTTAACAAAGGGGCACGCTAAACATGGACGTAATTTCGCATTGGTTTTGGGGCATGGCCGTCACTCACGGTAAAATCAAAGGTAGGTTTGCAGGTTCGATGGGAGTAATTCCAGACTTATTGGCGTTTTTACCCGTTACAATAATTTCCGTATTCACTGGACACAGGAACCCCACAGTAGATGACACAACCACAACTGGAGACTTTCATCCATTATCTTGGGAAATATATCAATGGAGCCATAGTGCTGTTACCGTACTGGTATGTTTTCTTGCAACTTGGTGGTACCTCGAAAAATATGGCACTCCAAAATTTCTCAGCAAATTTTACTTAGCAACAATGAGTGCTAAAAAACAGGCATTTCTAATTTGGTTACCTTGGTTACTGAATATTGTCACCGACATACCTTCTCACACTGCACAATTTTTCCCCACACCAGTGTTTCACCCGATTTCTGACTGGAGGTATGACGGAACAAGGTGGTCTGATCCCACTGTTTGGTTGACGAACTTAGCAATCCTGTTATTTGTTTGGGCCATCATGATTCATCTAGAACGTAAGCGCAAATCAATGGGCTAATGTAGGCGAAATCAGTACAATCCAACCCACACACTTCAACTCATCAATGTCCTAACCAATATGCTAAGGTTCACAACGAACTCCAGCCGTTCAATCTCAAGTTAGGGATTTAATTCTGAACCTCTCTTTTTTAGTCGTTGATAACAGAGGTATAAATCCAAGGTGATTGTTCTAAACTTTCACTCGAGGGTGGTAGTGGTCTACAGTGTCTTGGCCAGCATTAATGTCGAAATTTGGGATAATGCCGTGTATGATTAGACGAAGACCCCCCAATGTGAACCAAAAAGCCATTTTCCATGCTCCGAGTAAATGTGAAAAGTACGACTTATTTATGTCAGCAAGGTGCGCCATGGTTAGGGTACCATCACTCGGGCTTTCAATACTTACCAAATATTGGCTCAAACTCCATTCGTATCCAAACGGTTCGTTTCAGAACCCCAAATATTGTATGAATATTATGATTTTTTATTCAATCGAGGGAAAAGAGCAGGGGTATTATCCCTATATTTCTGATATTCTGGATTGTCTCCCCACTTCTCCAAAGCTCGTTTATTGAGTATGGGAATTCCACTAATCTTCGTTAAGAGAAGAAATATGAAGACAGGCGAGATCCAAGCAACCTTTTCTAGACCCGTAAAGCAAGATACCCCAAAGAAGGCGATTCCAGTCCATAGAAGAATTTCTCCTAAGTAGTTTGGATGCCTAGTGTAAGACCACAAACCCCTGTCGATCCATTTGCCTTGATTATTGGATTCTTTATTGAATACAGTTTTTTGATTATCTGCAATGGTTTCAATACCGAATCCCAGTATCCAAATTGATAATCCTATGCCGTCCCATATCCCTAATTGAGATGCTGAATCTGCCTGGCTATTGATCACAATAACTACGATCATTGTTAGGAAAACCCACAGGCCTTGAAGCGTCCATGGTACAAGAAATCTGATCGGTGATGTCTTGAGTTGGTCAAAGCGTCCGTCTTTCCCAGTTCTGTGGATACGGAAATAAAGAAAACTGGACAAGCGCAAAGACCAGATGACAACAAGTAAACTGACGATGAATTCTCTCGGACTTGGAGGTTCGGACTGAGACCCTGCCCAAAGGCTAAATCCCAGTACTGTGAGGTAAGTTAAGCCGCCTGTTAAGTCATAGAAGCGTTCCGTTTTCATCATAGATGCCGGTATCCATGCTACCCATTGCATGCCAATACAAATCACTGCGCAATAGAATACAGCAGAGTACCCATTCAAAACGACAGAATTCTTTTCAACAGCACTAACCACTAAAAAGACAATCACAAACATTGTTGTTACAACAATGGTTGTTAACTGCAAATCTTGACGAGTAGAACCCATTGCTATCGTCGATTCTAGTATCATCACATTGTTAATAATTCGGATTCTCTACCACCGCAGTGAATGTCAATGAGAAGCCCTTGAACACGTGTAAGTGCAAACAGTAGTTGATCGTAATACAAATTATTACGAATACAAGAATTCGGGTGGTCAAGAAAAAAATATTTTCTCAGCATAATTGTTGGGCTGAATAGTCTCTGTACTCCGGAGGACAATTTCGAATCACCATTTCAAACATTTTGAAGACGGACATGACGATTGATGACAATAATTAGCAACTATCGATGAACTAAATCGTGATGAATGGAATCTTGACGAACCTAAAGAACCAAAACAGGTAATTTTGCCATTACCTCAACTGAACCAACATGGGTTCCAAGAGGGTTCCATTCATACTAACTCAATCCTCAGTTTAGGATACTCACCTGTGATAAAGAGTATTGAACTGACATCGTAATTCTGTTTCGATGTCTTCAGTCCTTTACGACCTACTACAAACAGAAGGTGTTGGTCTTTGACATGGATTCCTCTACGGGTTGAAAGAGATGCGGGGGGCAGGATTCGAACCTGCGAACCGATAAGGAATGGGACCTAAACCCACCGCCGTTGACCAAGCTGGGCGACCCCCGCGCAGACTGATGGCAGCGCCTCTCGGATTTGAATGAAACGCTTCAACTCGATGCTTCAAACCCAGCAGAATTGATGACTTTTATCAAGAAATCAGACGAAACTTCTGAACCAGTTGTGACCAAGCCAGCGCCGGAGTCATGTGATATCTTTGCTTTCAACACACCTGGTGTTGATTCAAGTACGCGTTGCAATCTACTTGAACATCCACCGCAGGTCATCCCAGAAATCGATAGGCTGTGTACGGTATCTGCCATGCTGCGTACACGAGACGGAGTCATTTGAAGTCATTCACGGAATGGTGTCCACCATCGCAGTAAGAGTGAATTAGCCACCACACTCACTGAAGAGAGCGACATGGCAGCCGCAGCAAACGCAGGGGGCAAAAGTAAGCCTGTAGTCGGCAACATGATGCCCATCGCCAGTGGAATGCCAATCAAATTGTAGATGAAGGCCCAACTCAAGTTGCTTCGAATGCGCTGCATGGTATTTTTGCCGAGATCAAGAGATGAGACTGCATCAATGAGATCGTTTCGAAGTAAGACAAAGTCTGCAGCATCAAGTGCTATGTCAGAACCGGCTCCCATTGCAATACCCACATGTGCTGTTGAAAGAGCAGCAGCATCGTTGATACCGTCTCCAACCATTGCCACATAGCGCCCTTGATTCTGTAATTCTTGTACATATGCTGCCTTTTGGTCCGGTTTGACACCCGCTACTACCGACTCTATACCCATCTCTTCTGCAAGAGTCTCCGCCGCCTCTTTACGGTCTCCAGTTAACATTACGATGTCATAACCTGCTTGCTTAGCACGACGAATCGCTGTTTCAGTCGATTCTCGAATCCGGTCCTTTGCCTCTATCCAACCGAGCAAATCTAATCCACGACTTACCAAGATAACGGTCACCCCTTTGGTTGCGGCATGACTAATTTTATCCAGTACATCTTGCTCAATGCGAACGCCAATCTCAGTCATTAAATCTTCATTCCCCACGGCCACTAGAGAGCCGTTGTGTTCTCCAATCATTCCCATTCCCGGCATTGTTTTGATTTCAGAAATGTTTGGACGTGTTGAAGTGACATTGGACCATGAGGTAAGAATTGCTTCTGCAAGAGGATGAGTTGATTCCGCCTCAAGAGAGGCAGCGATTGAAAGTATTTCTTTGACTTCGCAATCGAAAAACTCGATATGGCTAACTCTCGGTTTTCCGGAGGTTAAGGTTCCAGTTTTGTCCACAATCAAGGTATCAATTTTGTGTGCTTGTTCGAGCGCTTCAATGCCTTTGATGAGCAAGCCATTTCGTGCACCTACTCCCGTTCCGACGATAAGAGCAGTTGGCGTCGCAAGACCAAGAGCGCATGGACAAGCAATAACAAGAGTTGAGACCAAAACCATCATGGCAAGTTCAGAATTGGTTTCCATTGGATTGTACGACGATGAGCCTGGGTATAACAACCAAAAACACGCAGCAATAAGGGCAAGAACAACCACAACAGGAACAAAGATTGAGGCAACTCGGTCGACTAGCCGTTGAATGGGAGCCTTACCTAATTGAGCATCTTCAACCAGTTGGATGATGTTAGCGAGCAGTGAGTCACTCGAAGCGTGCGTCGTCCGAATGAAAATCGTCCCATCCAATACGAGAGTCCCAGCTGACACCGTATCTCCGACCTTCTTTCGAACAGGATAGGGTTCTCCAGTCATCATAGATGTGTCAATACTTGCTTTTCCATCATGCAGTATCCCATCAAGGGGAATAGTTTGGCCAAGTAATACTTTGATAATCGACCCTACAGGAATGGCATCAACATCACGCATTTCGGTATGCCCAAGTTCGTCATCCAAGACAAGACGAGCTTGCTTGGGTTGCAAATCCATTAGGCCATGAACAGCATCGGTGGCTTTCAGTTTTGCACCAGCCTCCATCCAGTTTCCGAGTAAAACAAAACCGAGAATGAACACAACACCGTCAAAAAATACGTGCGTGGCGTTAGAAAACACGGGTGGCAAAATATTGACCAATGGCGCTAAGGTGACAAGAGTAGACCAGAGGAATGCTACCGTGGTTCCCAGATGAATCAACACATCCATGTTTGTTGAGCCAGAACGTAGTGCCTTCCATGCTTTAGAGTGAAATTCCCAGCCCGACCAAAAATAAACGGGAGATGTCGCAATCATGGCCAGAAAAAGGCGTGTGTTCATGCCGTTGAGTTCACCAAAATCATCGGCAATCATGCTCAGATAGAGAGTAGGTAGAGCCATGAGCAGGGCGAAAGTCACTTTCCTAGATTTGACTTTCAATTCTTGTTGTGCAGTTTTGACTACTGTAGACTTATCACGTTGCTCACTTGCATCAAAACCACTTTTTTTGAGCTCTGCGATGATGTCTTTCTTAGATTCTGTAATGTTTGCCTCTGAGGATAATTCGATCAACGCGCGCTGCATAGGCAAATTGACTGACACGCTCTTCACATCTGCTGCCCTAGAGGTCACTTTTTCCACTGATGCTACACACGATGCGCAAGTCATGCCCAGCACATCAAGGGTAAACGACTGATTCGACATTGCCACACATCCAAGTCAGCAACACGATTGGTCCTTGCAGTCAGTGAGGTTCCATTCACCTTCATCCATTGTTATGCACCCGCATCCGCAGGTGCACATCCAACCAATTTGATCCCAACCTTTGCCACCCTCCGCACGGGTATAGAGGCGTTTCATTTTACAATCGCAGTCGCACATTTGCGCTTTGATACGTGCCATGTTCTTGCGTTTAATGTAGTCAATATAAACACTTGGTTTTTGACTACAAAACTATTGAGGTACTAAATCCAGCGAACCAGACCATACGTCTAGCCCTCGGATTCGGCATGGGAAAATTTGGCCGAGTTGCACCACTGGATTTTGTTCTCCGCGCACATCTGGCTCAGCAGGGATAACAGCAAGACCGTGTTCATCAACACTCATCCGAGTTTTACCTCCTATTTGTCCCAAATGCATACGGCCGTGTACCGCTCCATCATCGCCAAGGTCTAGGAAGACCCATGGCGTGCGTATGCCTGTGATTCTGGCAGCCCATGAAGCATGTTCAAGGGGTTTCGATTCGGTGGAACTTTCACCACCAAGTGCACCTCCGCGTAGTAAATGCAGGTGATATGCATTGGCGACGAGTTCCCATTCGAGTCGTTTCGCAGTATGACCTTGTTCGCTACAATGTTGAGCGATTTTCGCAGTTTCTTCAAGAGAATGCGCCCATGCCTCGCCTCTCAAATAGGCCTTGAGTTGTCGGTGTGCCATGAGGTCTGGATATCGGCGAATCGGGCTGGTAAAATGGACATAAGCATCCAAATTCAAACCAAAGTGTCCAAGGTTTACCTCGCAGTAATTGGCTCGTTGCATTAAATGAAACAACCCTTGGTCGACCACTCTGCGCACTGGGCCTTTCAGTTCTGAGGCTTGTTGTTGTGCCTTGTCTAGGGCATCAAGGATTTCTTGTCGCGCATCGGAATCGTGAACATTTGCAAGATAGTCAAGTGTATTGTTTGCTGGTGATTTCTCTTCAGCGCTCAACCCAGATACATCGATTGAACCACCCGCCCATCCAGATAGAAGGTCTGCTAGTTCACCTTCATCCGATTGGCCGTGTTTCCGATATCTTGGTAGCGGCAATTCAATTTCTACACCCAGTGCAGCCAATTTCGCATTGAGTTCCTCGACCTCGATTGCGTCAGGTGGCGTATGGCAACGCCACGGAAGCGGGGCGCCTTCTTTGCCAAGTAAATGGCCAACTGAAGCGTTTGTTGCAACCATAAATGACTCGATCATTTGAGTTGCAGCATTTGGCCATTTCACCTCGACGCGAAGGTTTTGATCTCCGTGTAATCGTGGCCGTAACTCGGCATTTTGAATGTTAAGGCGTAATTCCTTTTGTTGCCATGAAGAAGCGAGTTTGAACATTTCGCCAAACCGAGGATTGTCTAGAGCCTCTTCATAAGCCATGTTTTCATCCACTTGAATAACTGCTTCGTACGCTTTACAATCGGTGATTATATCCTCGTCATCCACTATCATTGCAATGACCATTGCGAGGCGGTCAACCCCTGCACGTAACGAGCACAAATCATCGGCAAGACGCGGTGGCAACATCGGAAGCACAGTGTGGGGCAAATAGACCGAAGTCGCTCTAACCCGCGCTGCCGCATCAAGACGTGTGTCAATGTTGACATAATGTGCTACATCGGCAATTGCTACCCATAGAGTACGTATGCCGTTCTCTTCGACAAGACAAACAGCATCATCAAAGTCCTTGGCATCGTGTGGGTCGATGGTGACAAAGGGAAGATGTCTCAAATCACTCCTTTGTGGCGAAATCTCGGCGTCTCCATCCACTTCTTCGAGGCGTTCAGCAGATTCGACGAGTGTGTTGTCGTAGGTCGAAGGAAACGGATTCCATCCCCCTTTTCGTTTATTCTCAAGCCGCAATTGTAAAAGTGTTCGAGTATTCAAACGCCCTGATTCAATTAACAGTAATGCCATGCTTGGTTCTGCATCTCTAAACTGAAGCCCAGAACGCCTTTTGGCGACGAACCTTGCCTCTTTAGCTAAATCGAATCGGTCCCAAGACCGAACAATTTCACCTTCGAGAAGCGAAAATGAATCAGGATAATCCAGTCCACCAAGATGGGCAAGCCAAACCTCTTCCAGCAGTTCGTATCTCTGTTTGTCTCTTTCACTGGTGTCACTTGGTGCCTTTGAACCGTTGAGTGCTGGAAGGCCATGGAGGCCTTTCGAACCCTTTGAGGCATGGACTGCGCTGAATGCCTGCCAATCAACAACTGCTTCTTTTATTCGTCGAATTTCCTCAGGTTTTCGAATTCGAAACTGTTTGTTTTCCTTTCCAACGAAGTGTTCGTTCTTCCCTCGAGCATGAGCGATAGTCTCTTCAATTTCACTACGAAAGGCTCGCTCTGAACGTGAGTCTGTTTTGACTTCACGATATTGGCTGTCTTTTTCAAGGAGAAATGAAGCAATTCGGTCACCACTCCAAACCGTGTCCCACAATTCACTTTGTTCGCCAAAATGGCTTGCCAATCGTTTCCAAAGACGTTCAGATGCAGAAATCTGCGGGCCTTTGCGATTCCTCTTCGAACCGCGTTTCTTGTGTTTGTCCACTCGACCCATGAGTGCACCTACAGTCCAGTGTCCTTAAGTTTCTCAAGAGCTTTTACTTGTTCTTCGGAGAGTCCTTCGTAATCGGGTAAGACAAATTCCAGTTCGAGGTCTCCTCCGTCGTAACCGGCTGCAGGGACACGAAGTCGGTCGCCAACCATAGTTTCGGGAGATACAGAGAGCATGATTTTCTTACCGGAAGGTAGAGCGACTTTCACCTTTCCACCAAGCATCAGTGTGCTGAATGGCGTTGGTACCTCTTGAACGAGGATGTTCCCCTCCCAAAATCGTCCTTCACCAAATTGAATGCGTATCGTGAGCAAAACATCGCCCGGCTCGCCTTCTGGATGATCGTGCCCTTGTCTTTTGAGTCGAGAGGTTGTTCCGTGTTTCACCCCGGGTTTGACTTTTGTCCGCAGCGTGATTGATGTAGGCTCCATTGCACCCATAGCATTGGGCTTCAGTCTCTTGAATGTGAAGGGGAAATTACCGCCTTTTTCTGCTTGCTCAACGGTCAATTCCAGGCTGACTGAGATATCGGAACCTTTGGCACGAGAACGTCTTTGTTGCTGCTGGCCCATGCCTCCGAAGGGATTTCCTCCTCGTTGACGACCGCCTCCGAACATTTGACCCAGAATATCCTCCATTCCTCCGCCACCAAACGAAGACCCTCCGCCACCAAACATCGAAGACATTCGCTGCTGCTGTTCGTATTCGTTTCTGTCTTTGGCAGTGGCAATTGTTTCGTAGGCCTCTTGCACTTCTTTGAACTTCGCCTCAGCACTCGCATTGTCAGGGTTCCGGTCGGGATGGTACTGGCGTGCCTTCTTTCGAAAGGCTCGTTTGATTTCAACATCGCTCGCATTGCGTCCCACTCCCAAAACTGAATAGGGGTCTTGCTTCGCCATTGGCCTGTCTTCAACGCCACTCCCACATCAACCCTCGCAACGAAAATTTTCAAATTATCGAGAGGAAATGCGCCAACAATCGCGACGGAGTGGTTATAATCGAAGGGTAGGTGGCATTGAAAGCCCGAGGTTGTACCATGTCTGGTGAAACTACAGAAAACCGCTCATTTGAAGAACGAGTCCAGGACCGCCAAGACTGGATAGAGTCCCAATTCCGTCGTATTTCACGAGGTTCTTGGGCGCGTATCATTCGTATGGCTCGAAAACCAACTCCACAAGAATTCAAGCAGACTTCAATTATTTGCGGTATCGGCTTGTTTGTATTAGGTGCAATTGGGTTTGCCATGCTGGTCCTAATGGACAATTTCTTCCCCTGGTTGTTTGATGTTTTGAGCATCGGCAACTGATGGAAACGGAGATGAATAAAATGAGTGAAGCATTTGTAGCATATGTTCGATTTGAAGAAAAACTCCTTTTGTTGCGTCGCAGCAAATCCGACGGAGACTTCCCTGCTTTGTGGGATGGTGTCTGGGGCATTGGCGATACGCCGGAGGAAGTACTATCTCGAGTTTCAGAGTCAACTGGTATCCCAGTAGACTCACTGCATTATCATGGCTCGGGGCCTGAGCGCGGAGTCGACATGGGTCGCTCTCTGGTTGATGTTGTTCCTGTGCTGGTAGTATCGAGTACGGATGAAGTAACTCCAACAGGGCGTTATACCGAAGCAGAATGGATTGACCCAGGAACGGTTCAAAACTACAATTGTATCTTCTCGAATCTCGATATGGAGAACAACGATAAATTGTTCCGAGAGATGTACGGTTCTGTTGGTTCCTTCCTTTACATTGTTAAAACAGCCATAGGTTCAGAACAACGGGTTGCGGATGAAATGTACAACCGTCTGCACGGCAGTGGTTCGTTGACTGCGTTGCTACCCGACATCATGTCAATTCTCCACCCTACAGGAATGCGTGGTTACCTGTTCATCGAATCCAGTGCTCTGCACCATGTAGAGAAGTTGATTGGTCGTTCAGGAGGCCGTGACCCAGCAGCTCGCCGTGGATTAAACCAAACGCCGCTCAAGAACGCAAAGACCGTTCTTCCAGGAGAGGCTCCTCTCGCAGATATCCTACCGTACCTCGAACCAAAGGCAGTGACCTCCGGAATCGAAGTTGGATGCATCGTCGAAATCGTAACTGGAGCATTCAAGGGCGAAAAGGCACGTGTCCTTAGCGTTTCAGAATCGAAGGAAGAAGTCCGTATGGAATTGCACGAACAACCAATTCCAATGACTCTCAATATGCGTGGCGACCACGTGCGTGTCGTGGAGCGTGTCGAGTGATTTTCTCGGGCTCAGTGACGAACACCTTTCGCACAGCGCGATTATATAGGGGTGTTTTGTCGGCTGAATGCCCACATAGTGAGCAATGGAGTTGAAACAATGCCGAAACCTTGGACATCCGAACTCATCAAGAAGGCTCTTGGTGTAAAGAAGTGCAACGGCAGTCTCGAAGCCGCGACCGAAGACCTATCCCTCGAAAAAGCAATGGATGTTGCTCGAGATAAGAACGGTCAAGGTCATTTGACCGGAGCCGATCTTAAGGCACAAACCAAAGAAATCATTGGAACCTGTGTTTCAATGCGTGTCAAGATTGACGGTCACTGGGCCAATGACGCCCTCGAAATCATAAACAAAGGAGAATGGGACGAGCGGTTTAACTGAAACTCACGAGCCGTGGTAGAGGCGTCTTAGAGCGTCTCGCTGACCACAGAGGTGATTAAAAATGGAAGAAAAAATTAACCAGGCAATAAAGGGAGCACTTGAAAGTGCACCAAAGAGAAAATTTGTAGAATCCTTAGACATCGCATTTACGATTCGGGATGTCGACTTGAAGAATCCAAACAACCGTATCAAGGAAGAAATCCGCCTTCCGTCTGGTCGCGGTCGTGAACTCAAAATCGCAATGTTTGCTGCTGGCGAGGCCGCTTCCAAGGCTAAAGCTGCTGGATTGCATGTCATTTCACCTCAAGAGATTGAGGATCTCGGAGGAAACAAGGGTAAAGCAAAGAAGATTGCTAACGCCTACGACTTTTTCCTTTCTGAAGTTCCTCACATGGGATTGATTGGACGTTACCTTGGTGTTGTTCTCGGTCCTCGAGGTAAGATGCCTCGTCCGGTTCCACCAACTCTCGACCCTGCTATCATTGCAGCAGGATTGCAATCGACTGTAGTCGTTAAGTCAGGTGACAAAATGACATTCCAAATCGCTTTTGGAACTGCGAGTCAGTCCGAAGATGAACTTCATGCCAACGCTATGGAAATTTACAACCGTGTGATTTCGAAACTTGAGCGTGGTATTGGAAACATTCGTTCTCTTTACATTAAGACAACAATGGGTCCGTCACAAATGGTCGAGGTGATTAATTGATTCCTAAGGTCGTTTCGTGGAAGAAAGACACCGTCAAAGACTTGGTGGAACTGCTCAAGAGCGGTGACACAATCGCAGTTATTGACATTCACGGCGTCCCCGCTGGTGCTATGCTCGGTATGCGTGCATCGCTTCGTACAGACATGAACATTCAAGTTGCTAAGAAGCGATTGATGACCATTGCTTGGGAACGAGCCGGATTCAAAGATTCAAACTTGGATGAACTGTTCCAAGGTGCAATTCAGCCAGCATTGGTTTCGTCTTCGTCGCTAAATTCATTTGAAATGTTTACTGAACTCAAGAAGACAGAAGCTGGACGTGCAGCGAAAGAGGGCGATGTCGCTCCTCACCAAATCGTTGTTGAAAAAATGGATACAGGAATGCCTCCAGGTCCAATAGTTGGTGAACTTAACTCTGTTGGGATTCCTGCAAAGATTATGGGTGGCTCGGTTCAAATTCAAAAGCGAACGGTTGTCCTTGAAGAAGGAGAAGTCTTTGAAGGCGACATGGGTATGATGCTTTCTAAGATTGGAATTAATCCAATTGTCACAGGTCTACGCTTGTGCGGTACGCTTGAAGGTGGAACTTTGTTCGCCCCAAGCACGCTTGACATCGATTACGAGCAATTCGAAACCGATCTCATCAGTTACGCAGCAGGTGCATTCAACCTGGCTTGCAACATAACATGGTTTACCAGTCAAACCATGCCGACAATTCTTGCAAAGGCGAGCCGAGAGGCTATGGCCGTTGCATTGGAGGCTGCTATTGCGACTGCAGACACCATGCCACATCTCGTTGGACGAGCACACAGCGGCGCTTTGGCCGTTGCTGGACAGCTTGACAGCGACGCACTCGATGAAGAGCTTGCTAACATGCTGGGAGCAGCAGCATCCGCTGCCGCTGCCACTGCAAGTTCATCAGACAGCACTTCTGAGGTATCAACTGAAGCCGAAGAAGAGGAAGAAGAGGAAGAAGAGGAAAGCTTCGGCGGACTCGGAGATCTATTCGGTTGAACCACAAATGAGGTGAAAAAATATGGAATACGTATACGCTGCTATGCTACTGCACGCTGCTGAAAAAGACATTGATGAAAAATCGGTAAAGGCTGTCCTAAAGGGCGCTGGAGTCGACACGGACGACGCCCGCGTGAAGGCACTTGTTGCTTCACTCGCTGGTGTTGACATCGCTGATGCAATGACCCAGGCTGTTGCCGCTCCTGCTGCTGCTGCTCCCGCAGCTGCTGCTGGTTCATCTGACGCCCCTGCCCCTGTTGAAGAGGAAGAGGAAGAAGAAGAAGCAGGCGGTTTCGACGGTCTTGGTTCCCTTTTCGGTTGAAACAGGTATCGAGCTCCGCCGAGCGCACTTGCCACGCGACATGCTCGCGTCAAGTGAAGCACGGTAGTCCTACTCGGTCCCCTGCAGAAAACCTCGCCTGAATGGGCGGACTGTGGGAACACCGTGCACAAAGCGAATCAAACATTGTGTTGATCTTATGCATGCAGCCGTCAGGCTGGCTATGCATTTTCATCGGAGTGTTCATGCAGAATTACTGGTTGGATAGTTCATGGTACGACGCGCTACTCATGATTTTGAGGTCAGCGTTTCGCCAGTACAATCCATCAAAGCCTTTCGAATCCTAGCTGAGCAAGCAGGATGGACTATGGAACGGCATGAAGGTTCCAGAATGGTTGACCGTTTTGCCATCATTATGCCGATGACCCAAACTGCACGAACACTTGGCATACGCGTACTTGACGGGCCACTTCGAGGTTTAGAAGTAACCAGTTGGTCTGAAACACGTGGATCTGCAGGTTCTCTGAATGTGGTTTCATGGCTTATTCCGACCGGATTTGACAATCCTCTCACTCGTTCAATGCTTCAACATTGGGTCTCTGGATTGCCACGTTGCCCGTGGCGTTGGAGTTTTGGTGAGCGTTCAAAAATCGGATACTTCCTACCGGTTTGGAAAAGGTCGCGTAAGAGTTTTGCAAAGTTCGGTTTTTCTGTAGGTAAAAACGATTGGCCAAATGTACCAAATGAACCGTGGGTTGACTCTGAATCGGAGTGAAGCGTCATTTTCCACTTTTCAAAGAATTCTGTACGAGTTTTGGACAACACTTGACCGAAAGTCATAGAGGTTGATGCTTCATGGGTTGGGGTGAGGGCGGACCAAATGATTACGTTGGACGATTTGAAAACCAACCGAGACACTCAAATTACCGTGGGGTGCATCGCCTTTTTCCTTATCGCTTTTCCACTGTACTTTTCGTTCGCAGCAAGCGGTGTATCCAGCGTGGCTGGAACTCGTGGAGTTGGAGATTACCAAATCAACGGCAACCTCACTTATGTCCAATTAACTGACGGTATCGAATACATTGCCGATGGCGA
>DAIUCF010000009.1:0-2394 GCA_036846305.1 Candidatus Poseidoniaceae archaeon
ACAATCGTCGACGGTATCGTATATTCCATCACCGTCAGTATCTGTACTGTTGTTTGAGAACATGACAAGGTTTGAAGAATCAAATTCAGTATTGCGCTCTTCACCTGGGATCTGGTTCAAGTGGCCTGTGAAGGCTTGCCCCAATAGGAGAAGCATGAAAAGGAGTGCTACTGAGGTTAGATGCTTGGATTGCATGCGTTGGCGTAACCAACTCAGTATAAAGAATATGAACCTACATTCTTGAGATTCATGAAATAATGCGTAATGAATATAATTGTATTCGAAATGAATATTTTCACGCTTTTGAGAAATAAATGGAAAAATTTTCACTCCAATCGACAGATGTCGCCTTGAACCATTCTTCTGGAGTATCGTATGCATTAGCATGCGAATCCTTTCTTTTTCGCTTCGCACGTTGTGAAACAAGTTTCCAAGCCGTTTTCGAACCAATGCCGGGGATCGCCTCAAGCTGCTTCTGTGATGCCTTTTCGGGATTTATTCCAATTTCAACACCAGTGATTGAGCGTGCACCGTGACCGGTGACGACAATATCGGATTGTGTTTCAAGCGGAATGTGGTATTCTACGCCAATTAGTATGGGATATGCTCCAATTTGTCGACCAAAAGTAATTCCAGCATTTCCTCGACATGAGTCTGCAGTGTGTGCTTCAGTGAGGTGCACGGGTAGCCGAGTTCTGCCATCATGCGACTCCCAATGCACTTCGGATAATATTTTACCCATGGGGAATAAATCCTCGAGCAAAGGCCTATCAATCGTGTCACGGACTTGATTTTTGAACATATTGAATGCTTTTTGTGGTATTTCTTGAAATCCTTCACCCTCAACCTGACGGATGTTAATTCGACGCAGTAGCAACCCCTCCCGTCGTATTTCATGTAGCAAGTCAAGGTTCATCTGGTAGCTGGCATCAGTTTCACCGTTCAACCCAGCAATGAAATTCAGACCCGGCAATAGCTTTGGAAGACCTCTTTCACCTCTTTCTGCTCCGTATTTATTGATCAACCGAATCGCAGATTTAAGTTGCGTTGAATCGCAGTTGAGCCAATTTGCTTCGTGAACACTAGGGTCGGCAGATTCAAGTCCAAACGACAGTACTGCACCATCCGATAACGTTTCAACAAGGGTTTTGGTGATTTCTTCAGATGGTTCCAAATTCTCCGCAATAATTGATGGATTGCCGTTGTCAGTATGAAGAATGTCCAACCGTTCATCGTTTCGCAACCCATGCAATAGTTTGGCTATTGGTTCAGGGTTTGGCACAGGATACTCCAGTTCTTTTACCCCGTCGGCCATGTAGGTGTAGGTATCGGTCATTCCACCGAGTCGAACATGCTGTACGCCGACATCATGAGCACGTCGAACCTCTTCTATGATATCTTCAGGTGTTCTCCAAATCGGAACACCTTTCTTTGGCTCAATACAGAATTTACATCCACGCTTGTAACGTACACACCCTTGGTACACTTCAACCTCGTAAGTCAAAGGTCCCTTTTTTTCTGGATTGCCCAAATCGGGGTGGTCGATGACTGCCTTGCTTTGAGCACCAGCCTGAGCCCACTGCGTCCATTGCTCTGTATTTCTTCGAGTATGCCTCCATCCTCCTGTTTGCAAATAGGTGTGCAGGGTTGCATCGGTGTCTTGAAGAGCTAAGAAGAGATTCTTTCGCAGAGGAGTCCAACCCTGTTGCTTCCAGCCGCGTATGGCCCACCCTCCAAACAACGAAGGCACCTCAGGGGGTAAGTCGCGAATGATGTTTCGTGTTTCTTTGAGCGATAAGGGTGTTCCCCGTAGGTACTTTCCGGGCACTACTGCCCCAGCGATACACGCAAAACCTTCGATGTTCGAAAGACGCCTCTTTGCCCAGTCATCACCATGTGCTCGAATCTTCTCTCTCCATTGGTCGATGGTGATGTAGTCGTACTCGATATTTGCGTGTTCAAGAACTCCACAAAGATAACGAATATGAAATCCGACATATGGAGGGACGCCGAAAGCGGCAGGCTCGTCTTCATAGCCGTCCAGTATCAACCATTTGGGTGATTGTTGTTCGACCATATTGGCTAACCTCAAGTCGGTTGGCTTCAATCCTTCTTCTCACGTCGTCGCCGAGGGCGCTTCTTTGCATCCTCTTCTTCCTCACGGAGGGCTTGAAGTTCGCGAGAGGTTTTGCCACCGGAATCATTTGAGCTTCCACGCCCGCGATTGTTGCCTCCCTTCTTTTTGACTTGAGAGATATCGACTTTAATTCGGCGTCCCAAGAGTTCGGAACCGTTGAGCTTGGCGACAATTTCTTCACCCTTGTCCATCTCTTTGATGAATGCGAACGCAAAGCCCTTTGGCTTACCATCCCCACTCGTCGCAATGATTAGTTC
>DAIUCF010000009.1:2404-3031 GCA_036846305.1 Candidatus Poseidoniaceae archaeon
TTCCGATGTAAAGTTTGAGACCTTCGGGGTCCTTTCGCTTCTCCCGCTTGCCTTTCTTGTCATCGCTATCAGCATCTCGAACACCAATTTTCCGCCCATTGATCTTGTGGCCGTTGAGTTTTTCGATTGCGGTATCTGCTTGTGATTTCTCAGAATAGGTAACGAATCCGAAACCTCGGTTAACGCCATTATCATCAGTGAGTACGATACAGTCGGTCATGTCACCATGTTCTGCAAACAATGCTCGAAGTTCCTCAGTGCCAACTTCACGAGGTAGTCCACCAACAAACAATCGGCAACCTGGTGCATTTCGTGGTCGACGACCTTTGCCGCTGCTTTCACCTTCAAATCGGAAGTAGGTGCGCTCACGACCGTCTTCTCGTACGTCTGCTGCAATGAATGTAGCCCGGCCAGCAGGTCCTTTTCCGAACATTGCTTCTGCGGCTGCACCCCAACGCTTTCCTGAGTTGTTGAGAGTGCTTGCTCCCTGGTCTAGTTCAGCCCATCCTGCACCGTAATTATCCGCTAATGCACGATACGACTGGTAGTTACATGTTGGGCATCGAACATTCCAATCACCGTCAAGTTCTGCAACCAGCACATCGCCACACGGTGGGCAAATAGCGT
>DAIUCF010000009.1:3041-48978 GCA_036846305.1 Candidatus Poseidoniaceae archaeon
CGTGTAGTACACCGCAATCATCACGGTCTCGGAAACTAATTCTTAGGACGGGAGAGACTTCTTTGACCTCTGCTCGACAAATATCTCGGCGACGGACCGCGTCTGCAGTTTGATGCATGTACCGGTCAACAAGCCCAGTAACATGGAATTGACCGTAGAGGTGTTCCGGAAGAACACTACCTGGCTTGCCTTCAACACAGATGACTTGAGCCTCTCCATTTTTTTCATTGAGTTTAACAATTTCACAAAGAACAGTATCTCCCACTTCGGGTGTAACAATTTCTTTTTTAGCAGCGACAACAGCAATTCCCTCTTGAATTGAAAACATTCCAGTTGCGGTGGCTAGGATTGTTCCATTGACTTCAATGGTGCCTTCTCCAGCCTCGCATTCATCTGAGGTTGATACTTGTGTTCCGGGGGTGACGAGGCTCGGCGTCATGATTTTCATTCCTGTAGCAAACATGGCCCGATGTAGGTCGCATGCTGTTTCGCTTGATTGAACCGGTGTGTTCACCCCTTTTCAACCCCTCATACGGAGCGGTTGTCCTCGTCATCTTCATCTACAGCTAACTTAGCATCACCGGGGCGATGGAAGCGCCAGCAAAGTACGGGGGTTGCAGCCCTGCGCTTCACATGATGCTGATAGGTTGGAGGTAGGCGGAAGTTCGTCTCTAGCATGGCTTCCGATTCGTAGCCATGTTCTTTTGCTAATGCTTGCAAATGTTTTGATTGAGCACTGTGCAAGACGTGAACAACAGGTGCATCTAGAGAGAATGCGTATTCAAGCATGGGACGATCAGCTCTGGGAGTTTGAACTCCCCAAGGTGGGTTCATCACCACGACATCAGGACTGAATTTGGGTCGAGGGCTATCTTTTGTTATATGCCGGTGAAGAATCGTTGCAATGCCCGAAGTCGTTCGCATGATGTGCTCAGCATTTATCTCGGCTACCTTGACAACATCAAGGTCTGATTCAACCATGGTGACTTGTGCTGCGTCAAGTAACAAGCAACCGCAACCTAGGATGCCGTTTCCAGTTCCCAAGTCGAGTACCTTTTTTCCTTCCAATCCATCAACTTGGTCAATTCCTAAAAGCCAATATGCCGCCAAATCACCTTCTGTCGCATATTGTTCAAGTTCAACTGATGTGCAGGGATGCGGCGTTAATTTTGACAACTCGATTGCCAAATGTTTGGGGCGCATACCAATCACCAGCGTGGCTGTTGATTGTATTGGTTTTGGGAATATTGCTGTTGTTGCTGCTGTTGTTGGGCGAGGGCTTGAGCTTGCAATCGGAGGTAGTGAATCTGTTCGGCTTCCTGTCGAAGCCGTGCAAGCAGTTGGTCACCAGGTTGCTGGTTACCACAAAACCTGCAGAAACGAATTCCATCTTGGTGCTGTTGTCCGCAACTGATACAGTATCCCATGCTATTGCCTCCGAGCTACCCTTACGTCGAATCAACTTGAACCTTCTCATCCCATGGCTGCTAGTTCAAGGAAAACTGGCCAAGTTTCAAATCCAGCAGCTGTTGCTCGCTCAGTGATGTCATCCCATCGTGGGTCATCCATCATTTGCGACGGTTCAACACCCGCTGCAAGAAGCCCAGTAACCAATTCTCGGAACTCTCGTTCTATTTCGGACATCTCGGGTTCAGGTTCTGGTTCAACTTCAGGAATTGGCACGTCCCCAGATGAAGGTGTAGCGGACTCTTCCACGAAGGCCTCTAGAACCGGCTCAGGAGTTGCCTCAGGTTTTTGCTGGGCACCTGGGGGAAGTGGAATGAACGCATGTTCGGGAACGGAGACTTGTTCCTCATCAGTTGGTCCAGCGGTCGGTAATTCCACACTGACTTGTTCTTCACCGTCCGTTTCAATGGCCATTTCTGCAAGCATATTTGACGAGAAACCATCCATCATATCATCCATATTCGGTGCTGAATCAACCTGTGCGGGGGCGGCGGGTTGGACTGAAATCGCTGTATCTGAAGGCGACGCTTCTGTTATTGTGGGTTTCTTTTCGAGACGTCCAACGCCCAAAACTTCTGCTTGCTGTCTTGCCAGTTCTGCGGCTTGCCGACGTGGGAGACTAACGAAGCATTTGCCTGGAATTGATTCGGGTGGAAACGGTAGAAAGTACTGTTCGATAGCAGAAAGAGATGGATGGCGGAAGCAAAGAATTCGTTGAGTTTCAAACGATCGTTGAGAAGGTAGATTCATTGAGAAAGGTACCGAAGTGATTTCGACAGTCGAACGCAACCAATTCTCGTTGGTGATGAGGTGTTGCATCCATGGTCCGAGGTCCGGACTTGCTAGATCTACAAATTGAAATGAAGCGTCTCTAGGGTCCAATCCTTGTTTTTCAAGCAGTTGCGCTTCTTGGCGAGGTCTGTGGAAGACGGTAAGGACAGGCTGACCGTGCTCGACCATATCGCCATGAAGTTCCATTATTTTCCGTTCTTTGCGTGGACACATGAGCAAGACCAGCATTCGTGCCGCTTTGTCATCCCAAATCTCGCCCCATCGAGATTCAGCCTCAGTAGTAAGTTGGCCAATGGTCATGTCCGGAATCATCGCAGTTATACCCATGCTCGCACCGTACCGAGGGTACAGTAGAAGCATTTAGGCCTACTGTAGAAACATTATGGCTCAGGAATCCGGTCTTCTACGAGCGCTTGTTCAGCCAACAAAAGAGTCCCACCTGAGGCTCCTCGAATTGTGTTGTGTGAATATGCAGAGAATGAGAGGCTGTGTTTGCCCGTAACCTCTACATTACCAACCACGATAGCCATTCCGGTTTTGAGCGATTGACTCGGTAGAGGATTGGTTGAGAATTGAATGCCATCGGACCAGAGATGGCCATCAGTATCGATATTATCGACCAAATGAATTGGACGCAAAGGCGTGCTGGGGCATAATTTGAGTTCTTGCTTCCAATCATGATTTTTTAATGCTTGAAGAATCTCTTCTCGCTCAATCGGTTGTTCGAACTTAACATCAACATACACCTGGTGTCCATCTCGGCGACCAACTCTTTCGCACTTGACTTCAACGCCAATCGAAGCGGGCTGTATTCCCTCTGGACTTACATCGCCCATGACATGGAGAAACTCCTCAACGATTTTTTCTGCTTCACCTGGAATTTCAGGATTTACCTTTCCGTTGTTTGCCTCTTCATCGTCAAGCAACTTCCAACCCGCTCCAGAAAGAGCCTGTTCACTGCGCATGTTGACGTGCACTACACCCCAAGGTCGCAATGCTGCAATTGGAACTGCCATTGGAACCAATGTGCAATTGGTGCCGCATGCATGACGCCCTTTTTCTGAATCGAAGTTCTCCATGTGTTCGGGATTAATATCGGGTATGACCAGTGGAATTCCGTTTAGGCCTCTGAACGCACTGGCGTTGGAAAATACTGCAATCCCATTGTTGACCAGTTGGGGTTCAATATGTTGAGCAATTTCATTCGGAAGACAAGAGAAGGCGATCTCAATTCCAAGTTTTTGCAACTCATCAATAAATGAATCTGCAAGAATCCCAAGAACCTCAATTTCAGGTAGTGATGGCCGTTCTTGCTCAAGTCTCCACGGGATCTCACTCAACATTCTTCCTGCACTTGACGTACTTCCACCTACAGCACACAACTCAAACCATGGATGGTTTACAAGTCGCTGCTGCATACGTTGCCCAACCAGACCAGATGCGCCTAGGACTGCCGCTGGTCTGCGTCGCATGGCTAAGTGTCGGTGTGGAAGGATTTGAGTTTGTCTCTCATTGAATGTTGAGGTTTCCATCCCCTACCCGTGCTTGATGAGGCTTTGTGAATACACGCCGAACCAACAATTTGCGGAAAATATTCCACCCATCTTTCACCGAGCCAAGTTTAGCCTCTCCGAGACGTTTGCTGTACCGGATGGGTGTGTGTGATATCGAAAGTTCCTCAGCTGCACAAGATGTGTACATTTCGGCTTCAATTTCAAATTTCATGGAGTTTAATTTCAGCATTGAGACACTGTGTTTTGAAAACGCCCAGTAACCAGAACACAAGTCGTTCATGGGCACCCCGTATAACGCTACAGCAATCCAAGTCAAGATGTGGTTTCCAAAATAATTAGTTCTGGTCATCGCATCAGGATCCATTGCACCTCGTAACCTGTCCCCGACCACAACGTCAGCTTGTTCGAGTTTTTTCAGTAACTTTACCATTTCTTCAGGATGGTATGTGCCATCGGGGTCAAGCATCACAAGAGCATCGAAGGATTCATTGAGGAACTGAAGAAATCCTAAACGCATCGCTGCCCCTTTTCCTTTTCCCTGCTGTTGAATAAATTGGCATTTGTATTCCTTGGCTACCTTTTCGGTCAAATCACTACTGCCTCCGTCAACGATGAGGACCGACGGCTTCCATCCGTTTTGTGCTAATTTCTCATGCGGAATTCGCGGTAAAATTTGGTTCAAACCCAGCTCTTCGTTAAGGGTTGGAAGCAGAATCATGACTCGCTTCATGATACTTCCATCAACGCCGAGGTTTTCATCGCTTCGCCTACAACTCAGGAATCTGCTTGATTTCAACCCAGTGCAGACGAACGCCGGTTGAATCAATTAATGCGTCGCCTCTGCCTGAAAGTCCCAACGGATTTAACCACAGTGATTTTTGTGCTCGGTCCAACCAAGTGAGCTCCAGCATACCACTTGATTGAGAAAACTCTTCATCAAGACACAAGGTGTTCCACCCAGCCGTCAACGAGAACGATTCCTGAGAGGTGTTGTACTGTGTCGAAATCTTAACTTCGACATCGTTGACCTTGCCTATTGCTTCCAAACCAATACACATGAAGCCACTGCTTGCTGACTTGGAATCGAAGTTAATGCTTGTAGAACCTCCTTCTTCAACAAATGCTCTCTGTTCGCCAAGGCCAATTGGGTCTCGAAATCTATGTTGATTCCAAGGATCTACTCGCACCGAACAATGTTCTGAACAACTCGTCAAATCAAAGGTTGCAAATTCTGATTGGGGTGCATTGCCGGCAGAATCGAGTTGCCATAAGATGCTCCCTTTCGTTTCATAAACCGGTGTCCAATACTGCGATTGTGCAAACACCCATCCCGCAGTCCCAAACGGTGAAGAAAGGGCATGCGTTATGTTTAGTTCCTGAATTTTGTCAATCGAATTAGAATACACTGCTGAGGTTGCTTTTGACTGTATGCTCTTTTCAACTTGAATTAATCCAAGAGAGGGAATACTTGTTGTTTTCACGTTCTCATATCGCTCAAGAACGTAGCCCCAATGGGTATTTTCGGTGTAGATGATGCTCTCCTCAGGAAGTGTTTGTAATTGTTCAAACACCTCGAAATCACCCGATGCGTATGCCTGTAATTCTTCATGCTGCGAGACCTGGAGGAGAATTGCGTTGCCTACAACGACCCCAAGAAGGAGAATTACGGAGAGACCAGCCGTTAGGTATCGGTGCATGTGAGGGTCCCAACCAACGGTAAGCAGACTTCTTTTCTCATCGAGTTTCGTGAGGCAAGTCCCATCACTCCACCACAACGCTACCAGTGCGACTAGAGGGATGTGGAAGGCATGCAGTCCCATCGAATACAGCGTGTAGGACAAGAGCGAGAGGACCGGAATTTGCTCAAGTCCTTCAATCAAATGAATCGCGGTTAAGATCCACAATCCAGTAAACCACGCAAAAAGTAGTCGGCCTTCTATTGTAGCACGCAGCATCCATCCACTGAACAGTCCAAGTATCAGCACTATGCCGTTGTACATCAGCATTGGACGCCCACCTTGCCACCCATATTCCGCAAAAACAGCAGCATCAAGCATCCGTGGAGCAAGAATTAACAGCGCAATTGCAGCAGTAATCGTGAGCAATATTACACTTGCAAACAGGAGCTTTTTGATGTTGTCCCCGTATGTTTCACTCAAACTCAAACCAATTAACAGGTGAGCCAGCATGAATATACCGAGGTATGTAGCGCCTGTGGGATGTATGAGCAACACACAAAGGAAGGCCAAAGCAAAACCAGTGGTGTGATGTTTCCCTCGGGTCGATGTAGGTCTCAGCAGCACCAATAATCCAACCACAAGTCCCAGTTGGCTTGCCACAGTGGGGTAGCCGGAATCAAAGGTTTTTGCAAAAAGTCCGGCGCCTAATCCCATGGCTAAAACCGCTTGAGCCCCAGCACCATGTCGGTCCATTGCCCCACCAATGCCCAAAACGAGTACGGCTAAACTGTAGTGGCCCAAGTGAAAGACTGCGGTGCTGGCGGACATACCCAGTGTAATTTGAATCCAAGCTGCTAGGGATGGGAATGCAGGAGGATAAGTCCAGAATCCTGTATTTGTTCCAGACAACGTTAAATTTCCAACAGAGGAAATTCTTTCGGTAAGGGTCGAAAACCCAATCCAGTCTACGCCAAAGGGAATGTTGGAAAGAAATGGCAAAGTCATACAACTGGCAACAATGCTTGCTGCCAAGTAGATCATCCAGGGCTTGCGTTGATTTTGCAACCATCGTTGTGCGGCAACCTCGTCACTGATTGTCTCATCGACCGTTCCGTAAACTTCTCCATGCATTGCACGTTCTAACTTCTGCCAAGATGAGAGTGCTTTTTTTGAACTAATTTTACGACGGATTTGGACAATTGCCATAGCATTGAGCAGTAAAATCATAGCCGACATGAGTTGCCAAGTCCACAAACCACTCATCAAGACAAGTCCAGATATTCCGTATATCAAGAGAAGGCCGAGAGCTGGAGAAAGAGCAATTTTACGTGTTCTATCCGCACTAGCATCCAATACCCGGCAAAGAGCATAACCCGGCATCGAAGTCACCATCAGCAAAACAATCGCTGAGAGGAGCATGCTGTTCACATTGACTCCTAGGTATTCATTGTTCGGCTAACAATCATATGAAAGGAGCCAGTCAGAATGATATGGTCAAACCCCCGATGAACTTTCATCCAGTTGTTCATTTACCGGATGAATATTGGGTGTATGACTTTTCTAAAGGACCTCAATCCAATTTTGAAAACCCCTTTTTGTATACCATTGGGAAGTACGACGAGACTCGCCCAGGAATGTATACTACACCTCTCTTCGGTGGAGTCCGAAATCACCATGTTGGACTCGATATTGGCGCACCGGTCCAAACCCCAGTTCATGCATTTGCTGACGGAACAATTCATTCATTTGGAATCAATCCTGAAGAAGGCTCTTACGGCGCTACCATCATCACTCACCACGCCGTTTCGCTGCCGCAACATGTTGGCTCTCAGCACCCGAGGCCAGTTCAAGAGATTTGGGTGTTGTACGGGCATCTCTCCAACGAGAGTTTGCTTGGTTTGAGTCAAGGCCAAAGTTTCCGAGCAGGAGAACGATTAGCGTGGATTGGTGACGAGAACGAGAACGGAGGTTGGCCACCTCACCTCCATTTGCAAGTGTCGATCAACATGCCGGTACGGAATGACATGCCAGGAGTGGTTTCCATTGATGAGCGAGACCAAGCACTGACAGAATTCCTTGACCCTAGGCTGCTGGTAGGAGCGGTTTACTGAACCGATTCAAGGTGTTCTTTTAATGCTCGAATCGGTCCAATAGCAGCAGGGTCTTTTCCTCTCAAGAGGGCAAGGGCTATGCTAATCCAATCCATGAGAATGCACAAATGAAGCAAAGATTCCAAAAGTGTATTTCCTTCACCAACTATCTTCCAAGCATAATCTGTTGTTGCGTGGGCAATCATCCAGTCCATTCGTTTGGAGACCTGCCGGTGCATGCCTTGCCATGTTAACAGCAAAAGCACGTGCTCGATTGCTGAATCGTCATGATCTGAACCAACACCTCCCCAAGCGACACTTTCGTTGTGATTCATTTCGGGAATGACTCCAACACGAGCAAATCGAGCCGAGTTCTCGTTGAGCTGGTTTTTGAATCGGTTCAACGCTGGATGTAATTCCGTTGGTCCAAGGAGAGCAATTGGCCTTTCAAGCATGCAGAGCGCCAGTTGAGCAACATCTCCTTCAGGGTCGTTAAGAATATCGAATCCTTCACTCGCTTTTTGTAATCGCTCGAGCATTGCTTCATCACTTCCTTCGATAGGTTTTGGCAATACGCCGATACTTCGAAGAAAACCTAATTGCCGGCTAAAGATATGTCCAAATGCAGTGCGAGGTGGCTGATTACCGGCAGATGGGATTAAGAAACATTTAGGATAGATTTCGCAAAGTCCAGAAAGTATCCCCCCACAAGAAATGACTACAACTGTCCCATCCGCTTTGAGTGCAGTCTCTGTGGCCTCTAGGGTCTCTTCGGTATTGCCGCTGTGTGAAGTTGAGAGAACCAACCATTCGGGTTCCCACCATGCTGGAATCACATAGTCGCGTTGAATGATAACTGGAATCTTCCCCTGTAGTCCACACAAGGCGGAGATAAAATCGCCCCCTGCTGCCGAACCTCCCATTCCAAGACACAGTATACCACTCCATCGTCTTTGAGAGAGTTGATTCATCCAAGGCAAGTGCTCGGGAGTGGCATGAGTGAGCCCCTTCTTGAGGTCATGGATAAATGCTTGAGTAAAACCAATCATGCCTTCAGCATCGAGTGCTTCAGCCAAATCGACCAAACCCACCGTGGATTCCTCCGATTGTGCACTTGACATGGAATCTAAAGACCGCTTATCCTTCATATTCCCTTCCCCGTATCTGCTTCATCGCAACCAAGTTTGTGTAATGAGAGCCATTCTCCATCGATACGAGCAAGACGTAGTTTCTGTCGCGGAACATGGTCCCAAGCTACCCGAACTTCACTCATATTCCAGTTGGTCGGGTCAAGGAATTCTGCAACAGATGAATCTTCGTTGATGATGTCGACGCACACATGGTCTTTCATTTGTGCAACCACATTTGCTGATTCTAAGTCGCGCCATGAGGCGCCAGTACGTTCTTGGCGGTCTATTCGGGACATTATTACGCCGTCTTTGGTCCATGTTGCAGGTCGCCAGAAACGGTCTCTCCACTTGAGAACATCTCCGATGTCATAGCCAGGTTTTCTGTACAGCAGAGTTAGACGCGTCACATCAATACCGTCTTTACGTCCTACAGTGGAGTTTGATTCACCTATATGGCCTCCGTATTCGCTGACCAAATGACGCCCCCAAGTTCGTGCAAGTCCCTTACTGCCTAGAACCACATCGTATCCTCCAGTAACTTGGCCCTCGGAAGTGATGAAAAACATCGGGTCGTCTGAAAGGTCTTCTATGACGGTATCCAGGGTGCTACGAAGCACCGTAAATTCCTCTTCTGAAAGCCGTCTTCCGGTCGAACGCAGTTGAACGGTCGCTTCGAAGTAATTTCCTGCACGACGAGTGCAGGTAAGGCAGACTCCATTAGCCATACGTGCTCGCATAGTATGTTGTTCTTGGAACAGTAAATCTTCTATTACCCCTTCAACTTGCAGATGGAGTAGCGTGTGACGATCGGATACAGTTTGAGGTTGAAGGGCCAAATTAATGTCTTCAGCATCCTTGTGAAATTCCACGTGCCTCTGAATCAATTCATCCCAAATTTCATCTTCGCTGATGTGGACCCATTTACCTTGGATTTCTACAATGCCACATCGAGCACATCGGACCCAAGGTATGTTTTCCGGAACTTGCACGAGTTTGACACGCTTCCTTACGCAAGGCTCACACATTCGCTCACCGTACAATGGAGGGTCTGCTCCACAGACCAGACAAAACTCACGTCCCAACCCCTCCATAGACATCCCTCGCTTTGTTGGGCAAGTTCATCAGTATTCAATCTGTAGCATCAGCAGCAGTGATATCAGTAGATTGCTGTGCAATGTTACCTGCATCAGATGCATCTACGCCGATGGTGGATTCTACAGCCGCAAGACGTTGTTCAATTGAGCGACTACGAACTACGACAGTCCATGTCCAAATTGCAAGTCCTGTAATCATCCCTAAGTATGCGATTGTCAGATAAGAAGAGCCATCCATTTTACTGCCCTCCATCGAGCGATTTTTGAGCCTGTTCCAGACGTTGCTCAAGATGCGTTATGCGCATCGAGATAAGCATGTGGCCAACAATGAAAATAGTAAAGGAAATTGCTCCGATCATAAGTACTAAGGCCATACTTGATTCGAGAGAGCCACCACCATCTCCTGCACCGATCACCGGTCCAGGGTGGCGGATTTGCCAAACTCTTGTTGCAATGTAGGTCAGCGGGACGAGGACGAAACCGTACATTCCAAATGTGGAAAAGGTATCCCGTGTTTCAATACCATCGGGCTGACTCTGTCGGCCTAGAACCAAATACAATGCTAAGAGGGTAAGCAAGCCAAAAGTGTTGAGTCGGTAATCGGTCCAATCCCATGGAGTGCCCCATTCAGCAGCACCCCACACGCAACCTGACCAAACCGCCATTAGGCCGCATGCTAACCCAGCCTCAGCACCAGCAACATGCAGCCTCCAGCCGATAGGACTTCGTTTGAAAAACCACATTGCTGAGCCGACAAACAGCACGCCGAAGGCGATGAATGCGGCCCATGCTGAAGGCACGTGCCAATAAAAAATCCTCTGAGCCTCAGGAGATTCGAAGGCGCTGATTGAAACGCTTGGTGCCCATTGCAGACCGAGGTATAATGTGGTCATGATACCTAGAAAACCAGTGCCGAGTAATACCTCAGCAGTACGCCCTCGCATGAACATCACTCTTGCCTCTCCTTCTTGAACTTGGGTGCTCACAGGGTTGCGGCATAATCGGTTATGAGTGCCCATGGAAGAATTAGAATTGGTAACAAGAGTCTGAGGAAGACTGCATTTGGACGTACGAGTCGAAGTGTACTCAACTCCAGGAATCTCACGCAATTCATCGTAATCCAGAGCATGAATGTACCGATGATGACCATTCTCCAATCGATACCCTCGAGAAAAACTACACAACCTATGGTAGTGAATATGGTGCCAAGAACTAGAGCATGGATTTCAGCAGACGGAAGACGGTTGACATGAGCCCTCCACCAATCGACAGCTCTCCCTTCTCTCATGATGTGCAAGACAGGGTCGCCGGCTAGGCCAGCAGCGAAAGGTGCTGATAAGACAAAACCAACCAAGAGTGTCCGACTATCGATAGATGATATGTCGACAAATCCCATGAGCGTACCCAACACTAAAAGTGCGGTAAGGCCGTTCCTGGCGACTGCTGCTTGAGTTGAACGCAGGTATCGTATGCCGACTTTCGTGCTAATCATGGTGGTGATGTGTTCTGTTGCGGTTGGACTCCATGCCTCGTGTTCGGCAGGTGATTGTGATTTTTCCGATTTTAGATTATGAAGTCGCGTTGCACACTCACATATTTTGGAATGGTGAGATGCGATGACGAACCCGTGACCGGCTTGACGCAACTGTCCGATGTGAACTATTAGTGAATTTACTGCATCGTCATCGAGTCCCGATGCAGGTTCATCAAGTAAAACAAGGCGAGGCTCAGGAGAGATCAAAGCAGGTAACAAACCAGCCAAGACTGCGACTTTCCTTGCTTGACCACCCGATAAGTGGCCTATTCGGTCATGCCTCCGATGTTCTAGGCCATAAGCAGAGAGTAATCCCGTCAAATTTACTTTTTTTCCAGAAAGTGAACACACAGTAACCAGGTGGTTTTCAACGGTCTCATCACCCACTAGCCCGTTTTGTTGAAGCGTTAAGCCAAAGGGCAGAGGTGGAAGTTTGCGACGCCCTTCGCTGTCATTCACTAACTTACCGTGGTGATAAACGCGGCCTTTTTCGAGTGGAATTAAACGTGCACTTGTTTCAAGAACAGTTGATTTTCCTGAACCGTTTTCACCGTGTAAAACGACAACATCCCCAGAGTTTACTTCGAGGTTGAATTTTGAGACGACGACTCCAAGACCGCGACGTACCTCAACATCCTCGAGTCGCAGCAAGGATTCTCCCATGTCATTGCCAGTCTGTGAACTGCCATCAAACCTCCCATTCATTTTCAAATCCCCAATGAACTCAAATGAGTGGGGGTACTAGCAGCAGTATGGCCACGGTGATGTCGTTGTTCGGACCCATCGAATGGTTCTTACTCGGCGTTTGGTTTGTCGCTTTGGGTTGGCCTATTTTCTATGCGATAAAGCACAAAACGTCTCTTGCCCTATCCATCACGGTGAGTCTTTTGCTTGGATACATCATCCAATATTTAGTACAATCATACCTCAACGGTTTTGTTGCCGGATGGCTTTGGTGGGATTTTGTATTTAGGCCAAATCGCGCGATAGACCCCGTTTGGTTCCACACGTTTTTTTCTGCTGGATTCCTCCACAGTGATGCATTGCACGTTTTAGGAAATATCCTGGTCATTGCACTTGTAGGGGTGCCGCTTGAACAACGGCTGGGTATGCGACGTTTTGCCACAGTATATTTCATCGGTTTATTTGGCGGTTCATTGGCTTGGTACATCTTTAATTCAGCATCAGGTACTCCCGCACTCGGTGCTTCTGGTGCAGCATTTGGATTATTTGGGGCATATTTGGCAGGATGGCCTAAAGATGAGATACCCTTCCCATTGATTCTTATTCGAAAATGGCCCGTACTCTATCTGGCCATGTTTTATTTTGGGATGGAGGTGTACCGTGCTTACGCAACAATGGGGCTTAATCAAGCCAGTGATGTTGCCCATATGGCGCATTTAGGAGGATTCCTAGCAACTTACTTGCTTCTGCCTCTTGTGGCAAAAAATGGCCCCTATCCACTTGGCATTGAAGATGGAGGGCCATCTGGAGTTGGAAGTGAACGTTCTCGCTTAAACCAGATGAAAAGTACGATGATTGACATGTCTGCTCTGGTTGACCCGTGGACTGCTCGAGGTTTGGAAATCCCCCGGAATATTCGAGACACTCTGAAAAGCCTCATGGCTTCAGCCGATGAACCTGAAACTCGAATTGCATGGATGGAGCATTTAGCTGATGTTTCCGAGTGTCCAGAATGTCAGTCGAAATTAGCTGTCGTGGAGAGAAAGCATGGGCCACAGATTCAATGTTCAAACTCTCCAGAACACTTTCTCTGGCCCGAATAAATTCATTTCTCCCAAGCCCCCTTAGGGGCTGGGGAGGGTCCATATGAAGGATAGGCTCAAAGGTGGGATGTGTTAGCACATAATACAGGAGTGGGTAGTTTGCGTAAGTCATCGGTTTGGAAGACTCAGCGGATTTCATTCTTTTTAGTTCTCGTTTTTCTCATCGCAGACCTCGGGGTTTTAGCGAACCATACGGGGCAACATGTGGTTGAACAACAAACTTCACCGGAGTTTTCTGATCCCATTCTCATCGAAGGTCTTCCACCGCTAATGTGTGGTGAAGAGTTGTGTTTGCGACCAGTTCGCGACATTGACCGAAACGGTCGTTTTTCTGCCGAAGCAGACCAGTGGTGGCAATCCTACGGTCCTGATTTGGACTGGAATGGAATGGATGACCGACTTCAGCGTGTTTTGGCTGGCTCAGAATCTGTATCGCCTACGGCCATTTTAGGCCCCGACGGTCGCAAAACAGTCGCAATCATTGTTGATTATGCCTGGAGGGCCAACGTGGCTGAAATCGAAACATTACGAACTGTTCTTGATGCACACGGATGGGTAGGAGAGGACGGAGGTGCATGGTTCCAACAACTTGAGGACGTGGATTCTGTAACCGTTGACAAAGTACCGGTTTCTGCCTTACTGGACCTCTATTCAATGCACGGCGTGGTTGTCATTGAAATGCAAAACGTGATGGTCCCCTCCAATGATGTAGCAGGCAAGGCATCTCGAGCCTTACCCTCTGATGTTTACTCGAATTCCGCTTATGAGCGAGATTACATCGGCGATGGTGTTGTTGTTGCTGTTCTTGACACTGGTGTTGACAATGAGCACCGTTCGCTGAATGATTTTGATGACCAGGATGATTCGCCTGATGATGATCCGCTGTCATACAACGACCACAAGTGGGTCGCGGGATACGATGCAACCTCATCAGCATCGAACGTTGATGGTACCCAGGATCCAGATGACGGTAATGGCCACGGAACTCACGTAGCAGGTTCTGCAATTGGTACAGGCGACAGTAGTCGAATTCACATGGGAACTGCGCCAGGTTCTTACTTGGTCGACATCAAGGTGTTGACAGACACTGGAGGTACAAATTCCCAAGCATCAATCAACGGCATTCAGTGGTTGATTAACAATCAGAATACCGATTGGGGGCACAATTCCTCAACTCGCGGGATACAAGTTGCTTCGATGTCATTCGGTTCTGCTTCTACGCCACTCAATCCCGGAGATCAAGGCGATAACGGCAGTGGAACTGAGGCTCGGCTCGTTAATGATGCAGTAAATGCATCAATTGTCTGTGTTGTTGCTATGGGTAACGACGGAACAAATCGTGTACCGTCTCCAGCAAGTGCTGACCGGGCGATTTCAGTAGGAGCCGCAACAGACCGCGGAAGCATTAATCGAACCAATGATGATGTTGCTGATTACTCAAACACTGGTCCTCGCATGGATGACAATGATGATGATGAGTGGGATGAGTTGAAACCAGACATCACCTCTTACGGTTCAGGAATTATGTCGGCTACTGCACAAACTGGAGCGACATTCCCGGGCCAACCTGCAAAACCACTTGCTGATTCAGATTACGATGAAAAAGACGGCACCAGTATGGCGACTCCGATTGCATCAGGAATTGTAGCTTTGATGTTACAAGCTGACCGCTCTTTGGAGCCGCAAGAGATTAAGGATATTCTTCGCAACTCATCGGAAGCTCGCGGCTCAGCAAGTGAACCAAGTATCTCTGACCGGTGGAATGACGAATGGGGATTCGGCCTCATCGATGCCTCATGCGCAATTGATACTGTACTTGACAAGGCCTGCACTCCACTCGAAGGAGGAGGGGGAGTAATTTCTCCTCCACCAACAGGAAACGGTACAGCGAATCACGTTGATATCTCGAAACCAAGTAATGGTTCATGGTGGATTGAAGGAGATTTCGTACGAATCTCAGGTTCTACAGAGGAAAACGATCTGGGCGACGAATACACGAAAGTTCAAGTCCGAATTGAACAGCATCTTGAGTCCGGAACTGTTCGTGAATTGCAGAACTGGGATGATGCTGGTGGATCTGTCGATTCGTGGTATCTTGACGTTTCAATCAAAGACAGTTGGGTCCGACAAGACGAAGATTATGTGTTGGTTCTTTCTCGTGCTATCAACGATGACGGAGATGAATCTGCGGTAGATGCACGCTGGGTCAATATTGCTCGCATGGCAGTGACAATTGCAGGACCAGCACTTGGGACTGCACTTCAGGGTTCTGTAGAATTTAGCGGTACCGTAGAAGGAGTCGAGCATGATATTTTAGAATACAAAGTCGATAATGGCGATTGGATTGTGGGTGAAGAACTCGCTTCCCTTGAGACGGGAACTCAAGATTGGTCCTTTACTTGGAATTCCAATTCAGTCGATGACGGTTCACACCGGATTAATTTCCGTATGGTCAATGAAAGTGGTGTGAAAACTGATGAAGTTCGAAGAACCTATACCGTTGATAATCAGCCTGCAGCACCGGATTTCCTGTTTCAGGGGACCGTTGAAATCATGGACCAAGATTTACCAGTTTATTCAGCGGTCGCTGGAACTGTTTTGGAAATAGATTTCACCGTTGGAAATGCCGGAGACCTTGGCGCAAACGATGTTTTTGTACAATTGGTTGCTCCAGGAAGCCAATCAGAAACTTATCCAACAGAAACCCGTATTTCGACACTTGAAGAAGGGGAAAGTCAGCAATTGACCCTTTACTGGTGGGCCACTCAAGCCGGCACTCACGAGGTCACGATATCCATAGATCCGAACAACCAGAAGAGCGACCCGAATCCATCAAACAATGTTTACACATTTACTTTTGAAGTTGAAGAGCGCCCTGTAGAGGCCATGCTACGATTCATGCCTGGAGCAGTCACAACCAGTCCGAAAATCCCGCTTCCTGACACTCCCTTCGACCTTAACATCCGTATTGATAACTTGGGACAAACGGATGCCACTGAACTTTTGGTTCGACTCGAACGCTGGACTGACCTTGGATGGGACGAAATTGCCACTGCGGAGGTTTTGTTCATTTCGGGTTCTGATACCGACTCCGGAAGTGAGCTTGTTACTTTCTCCGAAATTGGCCAGCCGCTTGGATTCAGCAAATACAGAGTGTTGTTGGAGGGAAATGGCGTCGAACCGGAATTCAGCGACCATCGTTTCACCGTGGTTGTTGACGATGCCAGTCTTGGTGCGCAAGTGAGTCTTTCGCTCAGTGAAGGAGAAGTTCCACTCGAATTTATTGGCATGGAGGACGGTGGACTTTTGTTCACTACTCGTGATGGTGAACTTCACGTTCGTACCACCACTGCATCAATGGTTATCCAGGTCGATGTTTTACTCGAAGAGAAATGGGGAGGTGAACTCGCAACTACCCTCCGCGAAGACGGTCGAGTTCATGCTGTTTGGAATCGTAGAACGATTAGTCCCGACGGTTACACGCTTACTGACCTCTCGATGACATCCCTTACCCGACTCGCTGAGGCAACTCCTTCGGTAACTCTCATGCCCGCAATCAAGATTTCTGAAGGTTCGTACTGGGGTCTGGCATTGTCTGAATACAACGATGAGATGGTTCTCGGTGGCTATCACCGCGACATCTCCACCAGTGGCTCTTGGCAGGATATTACCTCGATTTTCACCCTCGTTTCTGAAAACCCCGACAGCCCATCGTCATGGAATGCGCCAAATGTCGTGCTTTCTGATATCGATATACGCCCATCGCAAGGAGACGCTTTGGCAATGGTGATGGGTGAAGAGAATTTACATATCCTTTACCAAGAAAATAGAGATGATGTTACCGGAATTGAACGTGTCGGCCTCATGTATGCTCATGGAGACCCAACTCTGTCGTCATGGGGATTCCAATCTTCAATTGGTGATGAAGCACAAGGTGCTAAACTCGTTGTGTTGCAAAATGGTAGCCAGGATGTTCTCATCGCTTCGTGGATTGAAGGTCGTGGAAAAGATGCCGTGGTCGCACACATTGTGACCGGTAATTCTTGGTCTGATGATGTTCTACGCATTACAGCCCCAGGAATCCAAAATATCGAACTTCGCCCGACTTCAGACGGTGTACAAATCTTCTATGATGAAATCAATGTTTACGGTCCTGTGACGCGTTACGGTCTTCTCTCTGACGCTGAAAATGGCCAAACTGTGGCGATGTCAAATATCCTTACCGAGGGATTCCTTTTAGGCCATGCTGCACTTGAATTCGACGGCATTCTACTTGTTTCATCAGCAAGTGGCTCTCTGAAATTGAGGACAATTGCCGATATCGGTAACAACAACAATCAAGTCGAGCCAACCTCAAGTTTCCTCGACTCTCTGCTTGATCCACTTCCTGGTTCGGATAGCACAAAATTTATCATTCTAGGCGTTTCAGCGACACTCTTTGTTGTATTCCTGCTTTTCATCATCATCTCCGTTCGTTCTTCACGAAGAGAAGAGGAATTGTTAGCTATCGTCGGTTCTGACGAAACAGACACTGAATCACTTGAACTCCTGATAGCCCCAGTCGGTGACGAAGGCCCCCTGCTTGCAATCGATACTGAGGCGGAAGACCTTGTAGTTGAACTTGAACCTGCAGCGGCGGTGGTTGAATCTAATGAAATTAGTTTAGCCGATAGCCTTGAAGCGAGGCATGATGCGGGAGATGGAAACTCTCGTCTTGACCGTCGTATGAAGAGGAAACAACAAAGAGAACATTCTGAAATGATTGAAAACTTGAACAAGAATCTACCACCTCTCCACACTATAGTGGCTCCACCAACCCCGCAACCCGCTTCTGTGGTCGCTGAAATCGAAGAGCCCTTGCCACCCTTGCCAATTTCCGATGCCGCCCTACCTCCGCTACCAGGGCTACCTCCTTTGCCAACACCCGATGGCGGCCTACCTCCGCTACCGGGGCTTCCACCTCTACCAATTATTGCTCCGCCACAGCGCGATGTGACTTGCACGGAATGCAATGCGAAATTCACGGTAAAGGACATGACACTCTCTCGAGTACAATGTCCGATTTGCTCGGTGAAGGTCCAATTGTGAGGATATAGTATGTGTGGAATTTTTGGTTATCTTGGTCCACGTCAGGCCACTTCAATATTGCTGGATGGTCTAAGAAGACTTGAATATCGAGGTTATGATTCAACGGGAATTGCCATTAAGAACGGTAGTTTTGTGGTCCACAAGAAAGTTGGAAAAGTAGGTGAACTTGAATCCATCTTACCAAACAAGATTGAAGGAACTACGGGCATTGCTCACACTCGTTGGGCAACCCACGGTGTAGTCTCCGATCAAAATGCTCACCCTCATCCATCAGCTAAGGGGCAAGTCGTCATCGTCCACAACGGAATCATCGAAAATTCGCGACAGTTGCGCACCTCGCTGACTGTCCAAGGAGTTGATTTGCAAAGTGATACAGATTCAGAGGCGCTTGCCCACATCATTGAAAGGGAACTTTCAGTGGACAATGATCCTGAGCAAGCAGTCCGCAGAACCCTTCATCTTGCCAGAGGGACATGGGGTTTGTGTGCCATGTTCTTAGAACACGATGTGATTGTTTGTGCTCGAAACGGCTCGCCCCTCATCATTGGAAAAGGGGATGGGGAAATGTTTGTGTCCAGCGACCCACATGCCCTGACGCCATACACTCAACGAGTTGTTTTCCTTGAAGATGGCGAAATTGCTACTCTTACCAAAGATTCAATGTCTTTGTCGACACTCAAGGGTAAGAACTTCAATCCTGATATCACGGTGCTTGAGGATGATTGGGGCGATTCAAATCTAGGTGATTTCCCTCACTTTATGCTCAAAGAAATCTACGAGCAACCCGATGCATTAAGGCATTGTATCAGTGGACGCCTTGACCGAGTCCGAGGCAATGGACGCCTCGGTGGATTGAAACTCGAACCTCGAGACTTAGCAAAAATCCCTCATGTCCGATTGCTTGGATGTGGAACAGCATTTAATGCAGCAGAAATAGGGCAAATAATGATTGAAAAATTAGCTAGAATACCAGCTGTCGCACACATTTCGAGTGAATTTCGACACAACGACCCTGTAATCAATCCAAATGCTTTGCATTTTGCTGTGACTCAATCAGGAGAAACAGCCGATACACTATCTGCAGTCAAAGAAATTCATCTTAAAGGTGGAAGCGTATATGGAGTGGTCAATGTGGTTGGCTCGTCAATTGCCCGTGAATGTGGAAAAGGCGTCTACATTCACTCGGGTCCCGAACAAGCAGTTGCATCCACCAAGGCATTCTCCAATATGGTGGCGGCTCTTTCGATGTTTGCGTTGCAAGTAGGTCGCTCTCGAGCTACCAGCAAGGAAAAGGGTAGGGAAATCATCAACGGTTTACAAGAAATACCCCACTTGATTGAGGAGTATCTTGAACAGCAAGGTCCAATTCTTGAAGCAGTTGAAATGGTGAAGAACGCCAAGAGCGTGCTCTTTTTGGGGAGAGGTATCTCTGCGCCTGTAGCGAAAGAAGGCGCGCTTAAGTTAATGGAAATTGCCTACATACCTTGTCTGGCATACCCTGCAGGTGAGATGAAGCACGGCCCTATCGCTTTGTTGGAGGATGGAAGCCCTGTGGTTTTTATTGCTCCAAATGACCATGTAAAGATAAAAACCATTTCTGCGATTCACGAATGCAAAGCTCGTGGTGCAAAGATCATTGTCATCCACGAAGAAGGTGATGAAATAGCATCTGAAGCCGATATCAGTATTCCAGTACCGCGAGTGCATTCATTACTTTCGCCGTTGCTGACCGTGATTCCAACCCAATTAATTGCTTATCACACTGCTTTGGCCTTAGGTTGTGATGTGGACCGACCACGTAACCTAGCCAAATCAGTCACAGTTGAGTGATTACAGAATTGTGAAGCGTTGTTCTTCTTCTTTCCAATTGAATGGTTTGTATCCAAGACGATGGTTGGTATGTCGCATTTTAACGACTCCAAGCTTTCGAGCAACGTCGTCACCCGAGCGTTCCATGACCAGGTGTATTACCCCATCTGCGAGATAATCTTCAACACCGTATTCACCAAATTGCTTGTGCTCATCACCGGTCATTTCACAGATGAAGAACGAGGTGAGACCTAATCTTCGCACTGCTTCAAACAAACGGAATATCTCGTCTCGAGGGTTTTCCATCTTTGTGAGCGTGAAAAATGCACCGAGCGAATCAAACACCAGCAGTTCAAAACCAATTGCGTCCCGGTAAGTCGTGAGTTGCTTAATCAGTTGTCCCATCCAGTCCACTCGATTGCTCATGCCCTGCTCATCAAGCTGGACACGCAGATCCGATAAATCAATGATAGCGATTCGATTGCTTACTCGCTTATCTTCAATGTTCATGCCCATGTTGGACATGTGTGAGCGCAGCGAATCCTTGCCTTGCTCGAGTGTGACATAAATTCCACTGGTCTCTCCATACAGCACTGCATTGTAGAGCATAGAGAATGTCAAACTGGATTTCATGGCTCCGGAAGCACCTGCAACAATACAGATGTGTCCTTGAGGTATTCCTCCTTGCATGTTCTCATCTAATCCTTCGATATGTGTAGGTATTCTTGCAAGTTCACTCATGCCGGCACCAGTCGGGGGTGTACGCTTTGATTCTTCAATCTCACCCATGGAATTGATGAACTTGGATAAAACATATCCAAAAGGCAAAGAAACTTACCGCGCTCAGTGAAACTGATGAAAGTATGGCTGGCATCACAATCTGAGCGAAGAGCAGCGATGTTGCAACCTTTGTTCCAAGAACTAGAGTGTCGTGGCTTCACTGATGTTGACGAAACTCCCTCGCCGGGGACAGTAGACCTCAAGGTGCTTTCAATATGCAAAAAGAAAGCAGCAGCTGTACCTAAAGAGCATCACTTTGATTTGGTTGTTGTCAGTGATACCTTGCTTGCCGACCCTGATGATATGGAACACACGCTTGGTAAACCCAGTGATTCAGTTGAGGCAGCAATGATGCTTCATCGCCTCTCGGGTAGGCGTCATCAAGTGTGGACGGCAACCGGAATTCAATTGCACGGACGGTGGGATTTTTCTGTTGAACATGCGATTGTCGAATTTGAAGAACTCTCTGATGATAGTTTACTCGAACTTGTACTCAGTGAATCGTGGAAGGGTAAAGCAGGTGGTTATGACTTGGCAGGACCGATGGGTGAGTTTGCCACTTTGGTTGAGGGTGACGAATCGACAGTTCTCGGCATTACTGGTTCAGCAATGAACACCTTTAGGATCATTCAGGGTGAACAATAATTATTCTGAAAGTAGTGATTGAAGGCCAAGTTCATGGCGTCCTACATCAACCACAACATCCTTGCCAGGAAGCAACAGAAGTTTATCTTCTGCGTCCAATGCAAACACACCTATGCCCGTGTCATTACCCATCTGCCGAAGTTCTCTTCTGCAAACATTCTGATGTGTATCCATGTGAACCATCGGGCGTAAATCTACGATGACTGAGTCGCCCTGGTGAATTCGTTTTGCCATGTCTCGAGTCGGTATTCTGTTCATCTCATCTGGAGACACATATCGAAGTGCTCTTCGAGGAAATGAAGATTTCATCTTTGCATGTGAGCCTAAATCGTGAAACGGTTCATTCTCTGCAGTCAGCGGGCCCTTCCATAGAGGAGGGGGTGAGGTGATGCTACTTTTTGCCAGCAAGCCCTTTCGGTTTTCTAGTGGCGCTGATTTTACCGGAGTCAGCGGTGCAGATGTGTCTTGAAGCACGACTGCCTTCGGTGTTGTCTCCTGTTGCAATGAGGCTTGATTGGACGCCGACGGAGCAGGCGCAATTTCCTTTTTCACTTTTTTTTCACCCGAAGGGTTTTCTGGATTCGGTAGTCCAAAAAATTGCCATAAACTCGCCATTTTTTCACGCTCACAAGTCCAGATCATCGAGGAATCCCGACATATCTGTGCTTGCAGAGGCGCTTGGGGTATTGGTAGTTGTCGGCTGTGCTGGAGCTTGTTGTCCCATTTGTGCGGCCAAGTACTGTTCGCCATAGTGTTGCCATTGGTCCATAGTCCAGCCTTGTGGCAGACCAGAGGCAGGCAATGGAGGTCCAGATTGAACTGGAGGGCTCACGAATGCCTCAACCGGTTGGGTCGCCGGCTCTGAAAGGGCCGATAATGTGTCAAAGGCATCGGTTGCTTGGACCGCTTGTGGTTGAGTTTGTACCGGTTGCTGATAGGATTGTGCATAGGGGTCAACAGCAGGTTGGCCGTAGATGTCGTTCTGCTGGGGCGCATACATTTGGCCTGCGTCAGGTGTTGGCGTCTGAGTTGAATAGTCAACATCAGCGGCTGAATAACTTGACGGAGCAGATGCTACAGGTGGGTCCATGGTTGGAATTTGGGTGAAAGCGGAGTATTTCTCTTCAGTTTCTTGCTCACGTGAACGAGTAATCAGTAAGAACGCAGCAAGAATCACGACGATAAGTGCCAATGCACCGATGATTGCGGTAGGAACTGAACCGATTGCATCACTCACGCTATCAATGAATCCTTCAGCAGGTTTTTCGGTAACAGTGAGGGTAATGGACGATGTTGAGGATTCACCATCGTCGTCGGTGACGGTTAACGTGAACGTCCACTGGCCAGGTTCGAGATTCGTGAGCGTGTAATCTGCTCCACTAAAATCAATTTCTCCAGTCGTCTGACCATCTAAATCACTGTCAATCAAATCGCTGTCCCAATCGTATTGCAGAGTCAGTTTGTCACTTGCAGTTTCTCGAGATGTTAATCCTGACAGAGTGATGTTGTCTCCCTCCATCAGTTCAAACACATTGCTGGAATTGGTTATTGTTGCTGCTGGAGCAAGGTTTTGCACACTCACGTTAACGGAGGCCAAGGCTTTAGCACCATCATCATCGGTAACAGTCGCAGTGATTTGACGGATACCGCGAGTTGCCCACGACATGGTCATCTCGGTTCCTATCAATTCACAATCGTTGATCATGTTTCCATCACTGTTACTGTCAACAAGGGCGTTAATGTCCCAGCAAACTTCCAATGTATCTAGGTCGGATGGCGTGTCAGAAACATCAACGCTCAGCGTCAAGTTGTCATCCTCAAAGACGGGGACATTTGAGCCAAGTCCCGAAATGGATGGAGGGACATTGTAGATGTTCACTTTTGCAGTTCGGATTTCTGAACGGGCTCCATCATTATCGTATGCTGAAACTTGTATGGTGTGTAATCCAGATGTAGGCCAGGAAACAGTGGCAGTCGACGATGGTCCTTTGGTGGTTTCAGTCCAGTTTTCAATGAGGTCAGAAGGAATCCATTCGATGTTAATGTTATCTCTGTCCGAAAGCGTGTCATCACCAACGATACGTAAGAGAGCGACTTGGTCTTCATCCAATTCCCATACGCCCATGTCATCTGCAGCTAGATTTTGACCGCCGTGCCATAGTTCAGGATAAGCAAGTGTCGGGGCAATGTTGAGTACGTCGAGGGTTCTGTTGACGTAGGTTATTGCTCCGTCGTCATCAACAGCCACTGCACTAACCAATAGTGGTCCTTCACCCATAGGCTGGATGGTACATGTCGGCTGAGTCAACCCTTCGTCGCAATTTAACCCAGGCCAAGACACCGACACTTGTTGTCCAGCTGGAGAAACGCTGTCGATATCTCCACTGTCGGTCGCATCGATGGTCACTTGAGATTCGACGTCGATACTTTCGACCATCGAGAGATTCAGGTATGGGGCTCGATTTAGCACAGTCACGTTGGTTTCGAGGATGTCTTCATCAAGTTCTTCGTCAAATACGATGACTTTGACCATCCACTCTCCATCATCGCTCCAGTTCCACTGTGATACGCAGTTCGGTGCTTCGAGCACTTCGATCTTGCCAGGCTTTGACTCCAACTCAAATCGACAACTAACGCTTCCCTCATCTCCATCCACGCTTTCTGAAGCATCGAGGATGATGTTGTCAAAGGTATATTTTCCTTCATCATATGAAAACGAGGCAATCGGTGCACGCCCAATATAGATGTCAACACTTGCTTGATTGTTTGAGCGATTTGCATCTTCGGTTACCAGTTCATCTGGGTCGACAGTAAATGAGAGGGATTGGTCTCCAATAGCTGCGTCTGTTGGGACTGTCCAGTTTACAGAAATACGCTGTTCACTGTAGGAGGGGATTGCTGGAATCGATTCTCGAATATTTGCTCCATCTGGAGTGATGACTTCTATTTCAGTCGCAGGAGAAGTAAGTACACCACGGTTTTGGGCAGGAATAGAAAACGTCAGTATGTCACCGGGTAGTGCCGCATATCCTATTGCTTGGTTCAAGGTAACAGTGTCAGTGCCCCGTGTTCGAGTGACAATAATCGAGTTTGATTGTGCGATTAAATCAACACCGACGACATTCAAATCAATCACAATTGTAGCGGCACCAATAATTTCGTTGACCGGATCCCAAACAATAACACCATTGCTAGAATAATCATCGCTTGAAGGCGTTGTATCCATTCCGTCAGAGACATTCAGCGTATAATTTACAATTCCGGAGCCATCTGTGGACGGATTTGCCAATGTATTGGACGCCTCATACCGAATCTGCATATTTGTATTGCCTTGTGGTGCTGCTCCGGGAGACGTCTCATAGGTCGCTGTTACAATTTGTTCAGAGTTTGGCAATGTTGCTAAGTATTGTAAATCGACATCGACTCCAACATTACGAGTACCGGGGTTCGATTCAGCTATTTCACCGTATGAGTCTGTAGGATTATACTCTTTTAGCATCCAATCAATCGTAAATCCTGCAGCATTTGAAACGGTCATCCAAGAGTTGTATCGAACGGCAGGACAATACCAGTTGTATCCTTGTGAGATACCCGTTTCGTTCCATTCATTAATTTTGAATGAATCATCACAACCAGTATATTCGATATTTTCAGTACCGTCAGTAGGCACTCCCTCGGCAGTAACTTGCCAACTGTTATTTTCAGGGCCTTGTGTGCCAAATTCACTTGGATCAAAATAGGATGAACTTCCACCAGCCACGGTTATTGAGTAGAACGGCATATACCATTGGTCTCCAGTGTGAAGCGGAAAATCATATTTTTCTTTAGGTGGAGCGTATGAGGTGTCGAAACTAACATCTGCAACATCAATCTTGAAGATATTCAACCAACGGAAATCGACACCCAATGTAAAGTCTGAATTGACTACAGCTAAGTCACGGACACGAATCAAGTCTTCACCCTCATAACTGATATCCAATCTTCCAGTTTGGCCATCCAAATTTGCTCCATTATTTCCAGAAGTAAAATCACCATCAATAACAAGTTTGTAAACAAGAGTCTGCGTGCCATCGATATCGATGAATAGAATGTCTTCAACAGTGTAGGTGGTATCTCCGGTAAGGGTATTGAGGGATGCTGAAACATTTGCTTGAGCAATCAGTTGTGCTACGTCGAATTTGGTTTCATAGACCCATTCATCTCCGATACGCCAAGTTGGAACATCAATATCCTTGTTCCAACCTTCAGCAGGCCGAATATCAACATCAGAAAGTGTGACGGTGCGGTGCGTGACCATACTCGTAAGAGGGGCAGCAAGCATCAAAAATATCAATCCAAAGACAACGGGGCCAAAGCGATTCATACAACTCCGAAAGCGTCCTCCTACTTGAGAGGCTTGATTCTCCGTCCCGAAGAGACGGGTTAAGGATGAGAGGATTGAGCATCGAGATATTGCTGGCCATAGTGAGACCATTGTTCTTCAGTCCAACCTTCTGGCAATCCGCCAACAGGCGTTGGGGGGCCCGAGTTTTGTTGTTCTATCTGAGGTATTGGTACGGGTGATTCAACGGCCATCGACGGAATGTTCTGTTCGGCAATTGGTAGAACTAGATTGGGGTTTTGTGGGGCTTCATTCTGCGAAAACAACATACCTGGTGGGGAATTATCCGGACGGCGGTTTTGAACTTTTTCGAGCAGTGCATGTGTTTCAAAGACCTTTTCGGTTTGGTCGTCGCCCTCCTCAAATTCAGGGTTTTGCCATGGGTCGGCGTTGGATTTCTTTCTTCTTCGTCGAGTCAAAAGTGCAAGAATGAGTAAGGTGGCGATAAGTAGGCCAATCTGAGCTAGAGCGTTCGCTTCTTCTCCAATGAAGGCTGCACTCACTTGTTCTAGGGAGGTTCGTTCTGGGGGAGCAACAACTACCGACATTATGGCTTGACCAGGGCGTTCAGGATTTTCATCCCATGCCATTGCTTTGACATTTACCGTACCTGACTGACGGAAAACATGACTCACTGAAGAACCGACAATGTCAGCATCATTGTCTTTGATTCCGTCTCCATTACTGTCCACAGTAATGTCAAGGTCCCATACGATGGTCAGCCCACCAATGTCATTGAGAGAATCAATTGTTTGGTCTGCATTGAGGTAGCACTCTCTGTATGCAACACAATCTGTATTTTGCAGACGAACGATTGGCGGCATGTTCAACACTTCAACGATGAGTACTTCACTCGATTGGGCGCCATCATCATCGGTGACGTGATAGATGATGGTGTGGGAACCACTTCGATTCCACGCATAATTGAGTATATCTCCAGTAATGTCGCAATCATCATCTGCCCCACCAATGTCGTCACTATCCAAGCCTGGGTCGATATCCCAGCATTTTGAGAGTGTATCAAGGTCACTTGGTGTGTCGGTTGAATTGCCTTCAATGGTAATCATTTGGCCTTCTGCGACTGGGAGAAGAGATACCAGTGGTTCGATTACCGGTGGTACATTCCGAATATTAATCCATCTCTCTTCTATTTGGCTTGCTTCTCCTTCACTATCACTCACTTCCAATCGCACAGTGTGGAGACCTGCAGTATCCCACTGCATTGCAAAGTCCGAGGTCCTTCCGTTAAAGGTGTACATGAGTGAAGGCTGTTCACCGTCAGGCCACCAGGTGTGGGTTAGTGTTGCAAGGTCGTCGACTGAGTCGAGAGCTTGGCCTTTGACGATGACTTCTTCATCTTCATCAAGATGCCATATTTGTTGTTCATCGCTAGCCAAAAATTGACCGTTCTTTTTTAGGGCAATAGATGCGCTGTACGGTGCAATATTGGTAAATTGGATATCGATTGTGGCAACGGTTGTAGCATAGTCGTCATCGGTTGCAACTGCGGTAAAGGAATGCCACCCTTCAGTTGGTGCAGTCGTTGTGCAAACCCTCGTGTAGTAGCCTTCATTGCACAAGGTACCCGGCCAATGTACGTCAACCACACCGGGAAAAGTCTCTTCTGAATCGGAGTCGTTTGCAAAGGCATAGAGTGTGATGGGATGCTCAACTTTGACTTCTGTGCGGGAACTTAAAATTTGAATTTCCGGGCCGCGATTTACGACCATGACTTGCATCACAGAAGTTTGTTCGTCACGCTCTTCATCGATAACGGTGATTTCAACAGGATAGTTTCCGTCGTCAATCCATGTCCAGTTTACAATACAGGATTCGGATGGAATGGTTTCCCATGCCCACATGCGTGAACCATCGTCGTATGGAATTTTGAATACACAGGTTACGTTTCCTCCGTCTTCATCGAAACTTTCGTTTGCATAGAGTTGTAAATTTTCAAGCGTCAGTGAAGTGGAATCGGAGAACACCGGAGTGGGTAAGCGCCCTACATAGAGAGAGATTTGAGCTAAGTTATTGGATGAATTCTCATCTGCAATGTTGATATTACTTGGATCGGCTTCCCATGAAACAGGTACGATGCCAATGCCTTGATCATTTGGAACGGTCCACGTAAAGTTGACTTTGTGCGCTTCATATGTATTGAGAGATGGGATTGGATGCGATGATGTCTGTCCATCAGGGTGAGTGATGAGCATTGTCGTTGGGGTGCTGGCTGTAATGCCTCGATTTTGTACTGCAACTTCGACAAGGAGCGAGTCTCCCGGAAGAATATTCCATCCAGAAAGGGAATTTAATTCGGTGGTCATTCCGCTGCGGTTTCGCAAAACTTTAGCAAAAGCATCACTGGCAATAAGGTCAAGACCGACCAAATACTCGTCTAAGGTGAGGGTTGACGCACCCACGGCGTTTCCAAATGTAGAGCTCGCAGACGGTTGAATACGGGCAACGATGCCGTGACTTGCCCAATCGAGTGCCGAATCTGATGAGTCTTTCATATCGCCAACATTGATTGTGGTGAATGCGCTGCCGTTTGAAGCAGTGGTTGCTAAGTTCACTGTCCCTAATGTCTCGTGATGCACCTCGATTGGAATGCCGGTCGTTGTAGAAAAGCAACTCGCTGAAGCATTAACCCATACACCCATTGGCGTATTGAGCGCAGTAATGTCATTTTCTAAATCCACAGTGAGGCATTCATCTCGACTGCCTGGATTATTGTATCGGTCGACTCCTGTCGAATCCAGCGGAATGTACTGTTTGAGACGGAAATCAATAACCAATCCAATCTCATCTTCAGTGTGTAGCCAAGCAAAGTTTCGAGCCTCAGGACAGTACCACCTGTATCCGGTAGGTTCTCCGTCACGGTTGATTGACATCAACTCATACGAGGCATTACATCCGCCGTATCCGATGCTCTGCCCGTAACTGTTTTTCGGCTTTCCAATTTTGGTGACTTCCCAAGTTGTACTGTTGGTATCGGTTGAGGGGACTGGGAAGGGTGTGATGTAGTCACTTGAACCCGACCATTGTGAAGATGATGTTACGGTAGTGGTCCACTGTTCATTGGCTCGAAGAGGGAAATCATACACCTCGTTAACAGGGCTGTAAAGATTAGTGATTGTGATGTCTCCGAGGATTTGTTCGGCGAACGATAATCCAAAGGGAACAAACCGGATGTACAATTCAAGATCACTGCGCATTGAAGACAAATCGCTTACTCGTAAATATTCTGTTTGCTGGAATGTGATGTAGACGTTTCCACTGTAACCATCAAGCGACACGCCAGATTTATCGAAGTTTGCAGACGTACGAAGAGTGTAGGCAAGTACAGACATATTGTCAACTGAACGTTCAGTTATTGCCGTTACTTCAGCGGTGGAATCTCCGTAGATTTCTCCGACGGTTGCCTGAACGCCTGAATCAGTAACGAGTTTGGTTGGGTCAAATGTTCCAGAATAAATCCATTTGTCGCCAATTTTCCATGTGGGGACGTCACTAACACCAGGGTCCTGGGAGGAGAATGAAACGGTATCTTGCTCTACGAGAGAGGTGTTTGAAACCAGTGGATTGGTAGCAGCCAAACACAGCAAGGCCACCAGCATCAAAGGGGATGCAAGGCGGCGTAGAGGGGTGCCCATGGTGGGCCACAGCCGCAATAGAACATCAAGACTTCTCTTGAATCACTAGGCTTATTCACAGAAGGTCTGCGAGTTCGTCTTTGATAATTTCGACAGCCTCAAGGATTTCATCCTTGTGTCGGGCACCGGTAATCACCATCTTTCCGCTTCCGAAAATCAGACAAACAACCTTTGGATAATCGAGTCGGTAGATAAGGCCCGGGAATTGCTCTGGCTCATATTCGACCTTATCGAAAGGCAGATGGAATGTGAGATTATTTAGATTCAGTTTTCTTGGAACACCAGCGAGTGGTTCATTGGTGAATTTGTCGTTACCATCGTAATCTTCTGGGTAGTGAAGGGCGTATGTTGCAACCATGTTTTGAACTTCAATCTCAACTTGGTCAAGGTCCCATGTTTCAATGCCAGCATCACGAAGGTCTGCAATCATTCTTTCAATGCCTGTCTCGATATTTGCTTCATCTTTACCACCGGTGCAGACTGCACGACCAGAGCGGAACATAAGAATGGCCAGTTTTGGGTCTGTGACTCGGTAGACAACACCAGGGAACTGCTCAGGCTCATATTCACAATTCAGTTGGATTGCGATATCGGGCAAATCGAGTTCTTCGGCGACGCGGGTGCTCGCTACAACATTCACTACAGTAAGACGTTCTTCATCAGTTGTCATGATAGGCCCATATATAACGACTATATAAAAAGAAGGCAGGCGCCTTACGAGGATTTACATTCGAAAAGAGGATGCTAAGAGGCATTTTTCAGATTTGGCGTCCATAACGGCAAATCTTCACTGTTTTCAATCGATAAGCCGGCGTTTCCAAACCGTGAAATCAGCGTTCGACCACCAGCCAATTCAATCGCTTCACTTGTCTGTTTTGGGTTGCGAGTTAGTGCGACCATACAGCCCCCACCGCCTGCGCCGGTGAGTTTAGCTCCTAACGAACTTGGGTTGGCTGCTCTGATGAGTGTTTCGAGTTCAGGGCAAGATACACCCAAATTCTGCAACATAAACTGGTTTTCAGACATCGCTCTGCCAACTGCTTCAAAATCCCCGTCGAGAAGAGATTGAATCCCGCGACGAGCGATGAGCCCAATAGTTTCAATTTCCTTCATCCGCATTGGCTCTGTTTCGAGAAGTTCAGCAACTTTAGCAACTTGTTGGGCAGTAGGTGCATACACGCCGGTGTTACCTATTACCAAATAGACTTCATTCGCTGCGGGAGGTAATTCAATTGAGTGCAGGTGCCAAACACGTTCTGCATCAGCAATGGTAAGTTTACGAGTGTAAAGGTACTCAACATCCTGCTCCACCTGATCGCTGAGTAATACGATTCCTCCATGTGCACTGGTCGAGGAATCCATCGGTGATGCTCGGCCACCTTGAGCAATCGCTTCTACTGAATGAGCGAGTAAAGCGCATTCATCGATCGAAACAACATCTTTGCTGGCGATGAATGTTGAAGGGATAACACCTTTGCGCTGAGAATCGATTTCTGCAGTAGCCTCGGTGTACAACTGGTTTGAATCAAGTGCGGATGCAAACCCTTCTGCCCATGTTTCCGGATTTTGATTATCGCCAGTTGATGCAAACCATCGGCCCCTCCCCGTACGAAGTGCAGCTCCTGCTGCAACCGAGAGTGCAGCGGAGGAGCCTAAGCCAGATGCCGCAGGAATGTCCCCCTCTATGCGAATAGAGAGTTGGGGCGCTCCCAATGAGGATTGCCACATTCTGTTTCTTAATGCTTGGACATGGGGGTGTTTTTCTGGATGAAAATGCATTCCGTCGATTCTCCATGTATCTGCGTCTGATGCCAGGCTTTCGATTGAAACAGAGATTCTTTGTTCAATAGCCACGGCAACAGCAGGCTGGCCGTAAACAACTGCGTGTTCTCCAAACAGGATGCACTTGCCGGGAGCACTTGCGGTAACTTTCGCCATTTTCTCCCCTTGTGTCACACCAGCACATCTCGCTTCATATCCCTTGTTCTATTTTCGGTAGGTTTGAGTGATAATTATCGGTGGATTGAAGGGTTAGACCCACCTGCGGAGGATGTAGGGAATGTCCCTAGGGTTGAATGGGCATGGAACATCCACTAACAATGAGTTATGGGCCGGTATCAGGATGGATACTCCTCTTGCTCCTTGGCGGTGTGTCTGGAGGTTTTTTCCTGTACCAAGTAATCAAGGCGTCGCGTCTCGTTCTCAAGGGCGCACCTGACAACCGTTTCGATAACTGGGGTGCACGTATCAGCGAAGTGTTGACCGGTTGGCTCGGCCAAAAGAAAGTGCTTAGAGATCGAGTTGCAGGTGGAATCCACGTCCTCATGTTTTGGGGTTTCCTCATGCTTTCAACCGATATGTTTGATTTGGCGACGGCCAACTGGTTTTCGCACAATGTCCTACCTGACATCGTTCGTGGGCCATGGAATCTCATCGTGGAAACAGGTTACACAATCGCTCTGGTCGGATGCGTTGCTGCTTTGACTCGCCGGGTCGTGTTCACACCTGAAAAGTTGAAAGGAAAATCTCAACTTGAAGGGAATGCAATTCTGCTACTGATTATGACCATTACCGTCACATCGTTTTTTGTCGAAGCAGGAGAGTCAACTGTTTCTTCAACTTGGGAACCTATTGGCGCTTGGGTCGCTTCTAACATTGTCCCAACTACCGCTATTGTTGTCGGTGCATACTGGATGCACATGCTGGCCATTTCCACATTCCTGTTCCTCATCCCGTTGTCAAAGCACATGCACTTAGTCATGGCATTTCCGAACGTGTTCTTCCATGACATGCGACCTATGGGGACTATGGAGCCGCTTGCACGAGGTGAAGATGGAAAGGCTGTATTGCTCGAAGAACTCGACATCGAATCGTTTGGGACAGTGCAGTACACTGACTTGACCTGGCGGAATCTCATCGATGGATGGGCTTGCACATCATGCGCACGGTGCCAAGATGTTTGTCCAGCCTACGCTTCGGGCAAAGCGCTTAATCCAATGCAAATTATTCACGACGTACGTAACTATGCCAACGACAATTCAACCACTTTACTTGCCAATGAAACACCTGAACAAGATATCATAGCGCGATTCGGTGAAGATGCAATTTGGGCTTGCACGACATGTCATGCCTGTGTAGAAGCATGCCCAATTTATATCGATCATGTCCCCAAACTTACCGATGCACGACGTCACTTGATGATGGAGCGGATGGAATTTGATGAATCGGTTGAAGAAACCGTAATGCCGCTAATGGCAACGATTGAAAATCTCGAATCTGACTCTAATCCATACGGCTTACCTGCTCATGAGCGTGGTGACTGGGCAGCAGATTTGGATGTCAAAGTTGCTGAACCGGCTGAGTATATCTATTTCGCCGGTTGCGCGGCCTCGTTTGATGAACGTAACAAGAAAGTCGCTCGTGACACTATAAATGTCATGAAAGAAGCAGGTCTAGATGTAGGTATTCTTGGGATGCAAGAAGGTTGCAGTGGTGACGCTGCACGGCGTGCGGGCAATGAATACCTGTTCCAGATGCTTGCAGAAACAAACCTTGAGACCTTTGAAGAAATTGGAGTCAAGAAAATTGTCGCCTCTTGCCCACATTGCTTCCATACACTTGGAAAAGAATACAAAGATTATGGGGGCCAAGACATTGAGGTCATGCACCATTCTCAACTCATTAGCCACCTTCAACAAGAGGGCAAATTACCAGAACCAAAACACGATGGTTCGGTGACTTTCCACGACCCTTGCTACCTTGGCAGAATTGGTGGAGAACTTGATGCTCCGCGTGATGCCATCGGCGGAGTTGATGTTGAACCTGCTCGCAGCGGCCGTGACTCCTTCTGTTGTGGGGCCGGTGGTGCTCAGATGTGGATGGAAGAAATCGTTGATGAAAATCATGATCGGGTGAATGTAATTCGTTCGAAAGAACTGGCTGAAACTGGAGCAGACACCGTTGCTGTTGGTTGTCCTTTCTGCTCGACGATGGTCACCGATGGATTAAGTGCCATTGGAGCAGAAATGGAAGTTAAAGACATTGCAGAAATTGTTTGGGAACAAATCAAAGCGAATGACGCCGCTATTGAGGCCAAAAAGGCAGCAGTTGACACGGTCGAAGTATGAGCGACCTCTGAGGTGGCATTGTGGGTGAACACGTATCCCAAAGTTCTCTTCTTGCTTGGTATGCAGAGTCAAAGCGAGATTTGCCATGGCGTCACACACGTGATTCATGGATGATCCTACTTTCAGAAATTTTACTGCAACAAACACAGGTGAGTCGCGGGATAGGGTACTGGCTGAAACTTGTCGAGCGATTTCCAACACCGTCGTCAATGGCGAACTCGGATGTTGAAGAAGTGCTCCATCTATGGCAGGGTGCCGGGTACTACAGCCGAGCTCGTCGACTTCACGCTCTTGCAGTCGTTGTATGTACTTCAAGAGAAGCGGGTGGATTTGACGGTCAACTTCCTCAGAGTTCTTCTGAACTTCGAACTCTCCCAGGTGTTGGTCCGTACACTGCTGCCGCAGTTGCTAGCATCGCTCACGGTGAACCAATTGCATGTGTCGATGGAAATATCCGTCGTGTAATGGCTCGTCAATCGGCTTTGCGAAATCCCTCTCCTTCAGAAGTGGACAAATGGGCTCATTCGATACTGTTTGGAGATGACGCAGGCTCGTGGAATCAAGCCTTAATGGAGCTTGGAGCAACGGTCTGCACACCAAAACGTCCTCAATGCACCCAATGTCCCGTTTCTTCGAGTTGTCAAGGTCGAGAAAACGCTCTTCACTATCCAATGCCAAAGAAAATCAAAAAGAAAAGAATGGATTTGCAATGCGCTTTGTTGTTGGATTCTGATGGTCTGCCCCATCTTGTTCAACGAGGCAAAAATGGAATTCTTGCAGGCATGTGGGGGCCAGTAATGGCAGAAACGATTGACAAAACAAATTTGTACCCGCTTGGACAAATTAAACATTCACTGTCACACAGGGACATTTTTGTCGAAGTTTGGACCGGTTCATGCAAGCGAGGAATTGAACCATCATCAGTCCCTCTATCGAATCTTGACTACAAGATTCTCGCACTTGGAGGGTTGTAACATGCATATTCTGGTTGTCGATCTCTTGGCTGAGCGTCTCGCATTTGGTCGTGCAGGTGTGAAAGAAATTGTATCGCACTTCAACGCCCCTCAAGTTTCACTTTGGTCACCCCATACCTCAAAGCGTGTTGACTATGGATTTGGTGAAGTGGTCGAATCCCCAGTTTTGTGCGATTTAATCATTATCACTGGTTCAAAACGTAATGTATCAATGTGGGAGGATTGGATGGATGATGTTGCGCGATTGATTCAAACAGCAGAGGTACCTATTGTTGGAATTTGTTTTGGTCATCAAATAATCGCTGCTTCATTAGGCGGGAGAGTTGAACGAGCGATTCAAAAAAGTGCCGGAGTACATGATGTCCATTACCATGACGGCAAAAAGGTGAAAGCGCTGTTTACCCATCAAGATCATGTCATCGATGCTGGAGAAATGGAGGTTCTTGCCTCAGCAGCGCATTGTGAAATCGCCGTTTGTCGGCATCCTGAACGACCCATTTACTCCGTTCAATATCATCCAGAGGCGGTGGAAGAGGTTCTAAATCAGGCCATTCAGTACGGCGAGATGACCTTGGAGGAACGCCAGCAATTCAACCTCGATGAAAAACTCATCAACATGACTGAGGCTCTTTTGGAACCAATTCAACTTAAGGATTCAATCTGATTAAAATCTTTACCAATTGAGGCTAGTGTAATCATGAGGCCAATAATCAGAAGGTATTCGGCAGGGGCAGCTATGTTAATGGCTGGTTGAAATTGGTTCAGCATTTCTAAAGTCGAGTAATCGGTTGGATATTCGGATGACAGCATGAGCATAAGGCCGTAGAACAGAAGGCTGAGATTCATCACAATAAATCCAATAAGCGTTGATAAAATTCCAGCCCGTCTTAGTTTCTGAGCCGAAGTGTTGTTTGATGTGTAGATGGAATTGATTGAAACTCCCCATACAAAGCCACCGACGAACAGCGATATTGAGGCTAAAGAGTGCAGGAATAACTGGTCGTACATATTGGCAAAAGCGAGGATGAAAAGTGCAACGCCAGTTCCAATTCCCGACCATAAGGACACTTCGTGAATTGCAGTTCTTTCGGTTTTGAATCGGACGTTGAATCGATGCGATAGGATACATACAATGGGGGAAGTCAATGCCAGACCAGTCGTGAAAAACCAACGCTCAAGCCCTGGATAATCAGATTCCGAGACAAAGAAAGGAAAGTCGCGAGCATGACCCGACAAAGCATGGATTGACATCGAGCACATGATACTCACCAGCGGTAAAATCCAGCCTAGGCGGATAAGTGTCTTGTCCAGAACACGTATTCCTGCAATTTCAATACCGTGTTGTTCGCTAAAATTCACGGTAAAAACTCCTCAACGGTATCTGCAACGCAGGTTTCAAACGATTCCCATTCAATACCCAAAACTCGTTCAGCTTTTTCTGATGAGAACTTTGCATCACCTTGGAAGTATCCTTTCACTGCCTTTCGAGTCATACGCCGTTTTGAACCGAACAACCCCATCATCCAATCTTGAAACACCACGATGAACATGAGCGAACGAGGAATAGCCCAGCGTGGAGCCTTTGTGTGAGGATACTGGGTGCGAATCGATTGACAAACATCAGCGATGGTTTTGTCGTGTGGTGCAACGATAAATCGCCCTTCTGCTTCATCAACTTCAAACGCTCTTCGGTGAGCTTTTGCCACATCACGCACATGCACCACTGGGATAGGGATTTTTGGGACTGCGGGGAATTTACCTTTCATTGCATCTTGGAAATAATCAATACTCGGTGTGGGATTGACAAAGTTTCCACCAAACACGCCTCCGGGATTGATGACTCGCAAATCTAGGTCATGGTTTTCTGCTAGTTCCCAAGCACGTTTTTCAGATTCCGTTTTTGCAACAGTATAGGGCGAATGCTTCAGTGGTTGCCAATCATCTTCGGTCTTTTTTCGTCCCTTCGGCACACTGCCCACTGCTGCCACGCTGGACGTGTAGATTATTCGAGGTATTTTGGCAGTATGGGCTGCCTTGAGTAAGTGCGTAGTTCCTTTGACAGCAGTATCGATGATTACTTCTGCACTTTCAGAATGTGAGTAGACTGTTGCCGTATGAAAAAGAGCATCATGCCCTATGAGGCGTTCACTCCATCCATCGGCGTCCAACACATCGGCCTGAACGAGTTTCAATTTCTCCTCACAACCTAACTCAAGGGCATGCTTTCGAACATGTTCGACTTTCCTCGGATCATCCAAGTCTCGAACTGAACCGGTAACAAAGTAACCGTGCTCAAGCAGATCACGAACGATATTGTTGCCAATGTGACCGTTTACTCCGGTAACAAAAATTTTTGTCGACTTAGAATTATGACCGTCGACCATGGTTCGCCGACTGGGCATTATGTCTTAACCTTCAAGTGAGGTAGTTCACACCGCTGTTTGAATCCCATGCCCATTCGAGTGCACGATACACGCCGGAAAGACAAAGTCGAGTTTTCGACTATGGAGCCGGGAAAAGTATCGATGTACGTGTGTGGAGTCACTGTTTACGACCGATGTCACTTGGGCCATGCACGATGTTATCTCGCATTCGATTTGATACACAGATGGCTTGAAGCGTCCGGATATGATGTTCACTATGTCCAAAACTTCACCGACATCGATGACAAAATCATCCATCGGGCAAACGAGATTGGTGGTGATTGGAAGTCTTTGGTCGATGAGAATATTGAGACCTATTATGAAGACATGGATGCCCTTAATATCTTACGAGCAGATGATTATCCACGTTGTACTGACTATGTCGAAGATATGATTCGAATTACTCAGGACCTCATCGATAAAGGGCATGCTTATCAAACCGAAGAAGGCGTATACTTCCACATAGATTCAGCACCAGAAAAGTACGGAGTCCTCACCGGTCAAAACATCGAGGCTGTACGTTCGGGAGCCGGTGGGCGTGTAGGTGCAACTGGCTCTGCAAAGAAAGACCACAAGGACTTCGCTCTATGGAAGGCTGCAAAACCGAATGAACCCACTTGGGAGTCGCCGTGGGGGCCCGGCCGACCAGGCTGGCACATCGAGTGTACCGCAATGTCGATGGATTATTTCGGTGCTCAATTTGATATCCACGGAGGGGGTCATGACCTCCGTTTCCCTCATCACGAAGCGGAAATCTTCCAAGGAGAGTGTCATACAGGATGCAGCCCAGTGGTACATCACTGGATACACAATGGTTTTGTGAACATCGATGGAGAAAAAATGAGCAAGTCACTCGGCAATTTTTGGACTATTCGTGATATATTGGAGAAAGTCGATGCAATGGTTCTTCGCTTTTCCTTAATCAACGCGCACTATCGCTCCCCGATTGATATGAATGAAACTCTGTTAAAGGACGCAGAGAGAAATTACAATCGTCTTCTTGAAGTCTATGTCCGTGTTTTGAAACTCTCCTTAACCTCACAAACCGTCGTTGACTTGCCACAAGCAGACATTACCAGCCAACAACCTCTGTCTCGCTCACTTGGACTGCTCGAAAAAATGGGCGAAGGTTTTGCTCAGGCAATGGATGATGATTTTAACAGTCGAGAAGCCATTGGTAAAGTCCTCGGCGCAGTTCGAGAGATTACTAAGACTCTTGACAGTGGTTTAGATGATGCAGACAGTCATGCATTCGCTCATTATGCAGTCGACCTGCTTGAAGAAACAGCAGGTGCTGTTTTGGGCGTACTTCCGGTTCGAGAGATGGCACTTGCAGAGCCCGAAGAAGACCCTCGTAGAGCAGAAATTGCAGACCATGTTGAACAACTACTTATCGGCCGTAGTGAGGCTCGCTCTGCTAAAGATTGGTCGAAAGCGGATGAAATTCGCGACCAACTCAAACAAATGGGCGTTGTTGTAACCGACACACCCGAAGGCCCATCATGGACTCTTGAATGAAGTCATTCTTCTTCGGAGGAGCTCGGTGGTAATGCATCGATTGGTGGTAAGGAGGGCACAAATGTTTGTTCTGATTCTACGAGCGGTGTTGCTTCCCCTAATGCGTCATCATCCCACATTTTCTCAATCATAGCCTCTTGATTCAGATTAAGTTCATCTCCACTACTCTTGCCAAAGAAGTATAATGCAATACCAAGAACCGCTGCTGCTCCAATAAGCAGATATTTCGCTGAACTTTCATCTGAATCTGAAGAGCTGGCATCGGTGTCTGAGATTCCTGAATCTTGCTGGACACAATCAGCTGAGGTGTCTCCATCCGGGCAATTAGATTGCGTATTGTCGGTTGTATCAGTGCTGCCTGTAGTATCGGTGTTACCTATAGTATCAGTGTTTCCAGAATTATCGTTTCCACCAGTATTGCCCGAATTACCGTTTCCTCCGGTGTTTCCGTTATTGACTGGGTCGGTTGATAAGTCGACATTGCTTCCAGTACGCTGGCCATCAGTATCCATTTGAATGTCGTAATAGGAATAAAGTTTCGTAAGATCAACATGAGTATTAGCATGCGAACTGCGATTGATGACGTCGAAGTATCTTTCATCTCCTGTCGTAAAAATTGGGTCGACGGTCATGTTCTTGAGATGGTTAACATCATCTCTGTAATCTCCGTCAAAGGTTGAATTAAGCCAGTCGTGGATTTCACTGTCTGACATATCCGACACATCGTTCCAATGTTGCTTGATATCACTAAATTCATTGCGCATTGCCATTGCCAGTCCGGCTTCTATCGATGCCCATGTTTGTGAGCCATCGACTTCGGACAGTGAGGTGACATCGACGGCTTTGGAGACTCCACCGCCGTTAATTGGCTCCCAATCGTCTTGATTGATTGCAGTCATGATATCCACGTCACCGAACACTGCCTTGCCTTGAACGACCGTAAGACGAACATCAGCGTCGATTGCTTCGATTAAATTGCGGTATGGGTCATCATGGAAGGTGTCGATAACGACCAAATCAGCATACATTCCTGACTTAAGTTGCCCAACGAATGAATCCCACTTTGCGGCTTTTGCAGGGTTGCTGGTGACCATCTGGGCCATTTCGTAATCAGTAAAGTATGAATCCATAACCTCTTTATTCCAGAGGTCAGCGACCTTGAGTTCATGCAGATTGTTCTTCGAACCACTTGGCCCCCAATCGGGTGCTAGAGATATTGGGACGCCTGCGGCATCCGCAGCCCGAACATTGGTGGTGTTACCGTACAGAAGTAGATTTGAAATTGGTGACCACACCAAGTCAGAACCCACAGATGCCATTTTATCAAATTGAGCGCGGTCAAGAGCAGCACCATGGATGACGACGGTCTCATCCATGATCAATCCCTTGTCCCACAAGGCATCGAATTCAGATTTACTGCTGCTGTCAACACCTTCTGCCAAGTGAACGAACCACGCATTTAGAGAACCTGACTGGTTTTGAGAGATGAGGTGACTACCCGTATAGTCGCTTTCAGCAGCACCACATACTGCGCATGTCGTGATGCCATCCTGACCGAAATTGTAGAGTTCGATGTTTCGAGATAGCATGCTATCCCAAGCCTGAGTGCTCGAACCTGGGGAGCCTTGAACAGCAGTAACGCCGCCCGATACAGCTTGTACCTCAGCGTACTTCATTTGCTCACTGGCCATGTTCCATCTGTTGTACGACTGAACATTGGTCTTCATCCAAGTGATGCTCGGCCCGTAATCCCAGTTGTTGCCCCACTGGTATCGATTGGTGTAGCCACCTTCATCGGAGCGTTGTTGTTCATTCAAGTGGACGTTAAAATCCCAGAGAGGAATGTGATTGTAGTGCATATGGTTGTGAAGGTCAATTAAGCCAGGATAAATTGTTCCGTTTGTCTCGATGACCGGGACATTGGTTAGATCTGCTTCGATTGGAATTGAGGAGCTTGATGACCATACTGCGTCAATCTTACCGTCTCGAACAAGCACATTGCCTTGGTTCATGACACTCGATTCACTCTCCATTGTGACTACGCGTCCTTTGAGGAGGAAAGCATCCGAACTTTGTTCTTGAACCTTGAAGCATTTTACCATATTGAGGGCTACATTCGAGGCAGGGTCACTTGGACCAAATCCGGGGGTTGGGTCCGCTTCAGCAAGTTGTCCTGAAGAATCCTCAACAATCGCGTTGCCCCAAAAGGCGAACTTGGCTGGAACGTTCATGGTATCGACTATCGTGCCGGAGGTGTCTGAAACTCGAACGGTTTCCCCGTCGAAATAATCCATCACAATGTCGGAATCTGCGCTGAACACCACGATACGTCCATCTGGCTCAATCGTTGTATTCCATGCAAGTTGGCACGGTGGGCTTCCAGAGGTGATGCTTAATTTCCAGTCGGAAACATCGGTGGCGGACGAGCCAGTGTTCCATAATTCAATGAATTGGTCAGAAAACTTTCCATAGTCACCATCACTGTTCCAATCCACTGCACCGTAAATATTGTCAGATGATTCATTTGATGCAAGTTGATTTGGGCTGATGAAAAGTTCGGAGATGACAACGGATGAATCTCGTGCACTGATTTCGTAAGTTTCACTGAGTGTATAATTTGGCTCAGGGCTCGGAATAAGCGGTGCTAAAAAGAGGATGAGGATGATTACGGTCGTCATTCGGGCGAGGCGCATGGGTTGGCGTTCCGCCGTTAGCACATGAACTCGTCGCTTGGTTGTCCATGGACAAACATGTTCAAGTGATGCCGATTTTCGATGATATTTATGGCCTCAGTTGAGATTACCGAACCAAGCTTCTCCGACACAATTGACAATAACTCAATCGTTTTTCTAGACTTTTGGGCGGAATGGTGCGGCCCCTGCAAAGCCTACGGGCCGGTTTACGAGCGTGTCTCGGAAGATTTTCCCGATGTTGTGTTTGGAAAAATAGATACTGAAGCTGAGCCAATGCTCGCTCAATCCTTCAATATCCGTTCAATACCAACAACCGTTGTTTTCAAAGATGGGATTGGAGTTTTCATGCAACCAGGCGCACTTCCTGAAGATGCACTGCGTGATTTAGTCGTCAAAATTGGCGAACTTGATATGGACGAGGTACGTGCTGAAATCGAGGCACAAAATGATGAATCAGGTAATGAGCCGGAAGATTCCTGACCGAACCAAACAGCCGGTGTGTTCAAGAAACCTACCCTCTCCCCTAACAATATGAACTTCCGTCCATGGTTGATTCTTTTTGTCCTGATGACAACCAGTCTGTCAGGTTGCTTTGGAGAGCAACAAATTGATGACGGCGGCATTGAAGCCCCATACGACGTCTATCCAGAGCCATGGGACCGTACTGAATTGCAATACGATGACACGGATATCTACTCTCGTGTGTCTCAAAACGGCTCTTATGCGATTGACGTTGTCCAATCTGTGTTTGTCTCGGTTCCAACCATTACGGCCGCTGATGGTGGCTCAGGCTTAACCGGTGATGCTCAAGTACATCTCGGGTTATGGCTTCCAGTCATCGATGGATGCGATTGGAGCGGCACGAATCTGTCAGAGGAATGCCAAATTCCGGTTATTGCCGAAGTTGGGCCTTACTACAACGATGGCGACGTTGATGCCTTGACACCAGCGGACCGATTGGGTAAATTCCTCATTGAAAATTACGTACCCCACGGATACGGAGTGGCTCAAGTATCGGTGTTTGGAACCGGTGATTCAAACCATTGTATGGACTTAATGGGCACCGATGAACAACGCGGAATCGATGCAGCAGTAACTTGGCTTGGAACACAATCATGGTCGAATGGAAAAGTTGGAATGATTGGAAAGTCATATGACGGTTCAACACCATGGCAGGCAGCCACCTTTGGCAACCCACACTTGGCAACTATTGTTCCGATGTCGGGATTAATCGGCGTTCATGAACTGATGTGGAGAAACGGGAGTATGGAGGCCCGTGGCATGATTATGCACAACGGTGTCTATGGTTCATTTGGAATTGATGGTGATGCTGAAGACCCTGAAAACCTCTGTGAGGGTTATCTGGAGGGATATGTCAATGGTCCTGCAGCATACCTCTCTGGTGGTATGGTTGACTTTGCCGGTAATACGTATTGGACTGAACGCTCTTTCCTTGACAGAGTGGTTGAGAATTACAACGGTTCAATTTACATTATCCAAGGAATGCAAGACTGGAACGTTGACCCTCACATGGCCTTTCCAACTCATCAGATTGTAGAAGCAGCCGGAATTGAAACCAAGACTTTAGCAGGACAGTGGGCACACGATTATCCTGACAGAAAGTCCGGTCATGAAGCATTACCGTCTGGGGAAGGGGCAGAAGCATATCCCTACACTCTACGATGGGATTGGGCTGATGAAATGTTGTACTGGTTTGACTGGTATCTCAAAGATGAAGGAAGAGCACCTACATTGGGCGTGGAAATGCAAGACAACCGTGGAGGCTGGAGATTTGAGACCACATATCCTGCTGACGACACTACATATCTCGAAATAGGCGCAGCAGACATGAATCCAAGTGGTGCTTCCTTAGTGACTACCACTGAAACCATCACACTCACTTACGGTCCGTTTGAAAGCGACGTGTATATTGCGGGTATGCCCTCATTCCATATCCCAGTCACCCCCCATACTGCAAACGGCGCACATGCTTATCTCGAGATGAGTGATGATTCAGGTATGCGTTTGGGTCATGCTGTGATGGATTTCCGATTCGCAGATGGAGGGCGGGACGGAGGTCCAGCACTTGTCGCCTTCACAACCGTCACCGGTAAAATGGAGTTTATGCCTATGGATGTGTATCTTCAAGCAGGTGAATCAATTCACATCTCTATGACACAAACCGGTCAGGACTACATTCCTTCGCCAATCTCAGCAGGCGGATATACCGTGAATTGGGCTGGTGCCACTTTGACCCTTCCAATTGTCAACCGAACTTGTGCTGATTTATTTCAAGCCCCAATGCACGATTATCTTGAAGAATCTGGCCGGATTTGCTGAATCAGTCAAACATAGATAGAATGTCTTGGAATAGGTTCTGTGCGTGCCCTTCACTTCGCTCAACCAGCCGTTTGACAATGAGTTCGGGCGTCGAACGAGCCAAATGATTTCTTTTTGGAGTTCGGTCTACCATCAGTTCGAGGTTTGAATCCAATCCAGTCGCTTCAATTCCATCGACTCTCAGATCGTCACGCCCCGTTGCTTCAAGAATTGCTGGTGCAAGGTGAGTAACGAGCATCATTGTTGTATCGTTTTGTGATTCAGCAGCCAGCAACATACCGGCAATAATTCGGGCACCTGCTCCAGGTTCGGTTATTGCCTCTAATTCATCAGCGAGAATCAACTTCGGAGTGGGGTCACTAACGACATTGGCCAATTCCACCAGTGTCTGTTCGAGTGCTCCGGCACTTTGAGTTCCTCCAGCTTTGGCAAGGATGTGTAAAGCATCGACTTGTCCAACTCGTGCTGAATCAGCAGGAACGGGAAGGCCCATGTGTGCCAAAATGCACGTGTGTGCTAGTAATTCAAGGAGGGTAGTTTTTCCACCCGAGTTCGCCCCGGTAAGTAATGCCAGCGATTGTTGGTCTCCGTCTTCACCTGCATGCCCCAAGCCGTATGTTACTGGATCTGGTTGAGCGCCGAGCAAAAGATGTCGTCCTTGCTCAACATAAATGCCGTGCTCAACCATTTCGGGCATGACGCAACGACGATCTTTTGCCCACTGTGCGATGCAGACCCATTGGTCAAACCCAATCAATGCACGAACGACTTCTTCGCAACGTGAACGAAGTGGTCCGAGTTTTTTAGCGAGTTGTACCATGTGCTCGATTTCTCCACTTTTCAGTTTGTGTTCGAGGGATTGATCGATTTCATCGATAACTTTTCTGTTGATTTTAGCTGGCCACTGAGATGCAAAAATATCGTAAGGGCAACGCACTCCAGTGCCTTCTAGGGCTTGGACAAGACTCTGCTTGGCCTTCTCCATGGCCTCTGCAATTACTTCGCTTGTTGCTTCTTGTAACTTCCTTTGAAAGGCGGCTCCATCGGACAATGCTTCAAGCAACTCCGCTCCACTCAAGTTCATTTTTGCATCGTCCATGGCCTTAGCAACCTCTTCATTGACCTGCTCTTCAAGGCTTTTCACCGTCCTCCATAGTGCGTCCTTGACTTCTGCAATAGTTTCAAGGTCGCCTTGGTCATCTATATTCTCGAGAATTTCGGGAAGATGTTCAAGTCCAATGACGTCGGAGTAAATTTCGTTGAGGAATGGATGTTCGTTTGTATTTGTTCTTGCCTGTTGGACAATTTGTGCAACTACTGATAGTGTCCGAATGTTTTGCTTGAACCAATCAATGGTCTGTTCGGGAAGAGCGGCCTCTTTTGGTCCGTCCTTTGGCATTACAATCCAACCATCGGGTTTCTCATTTGGCGCTCCACTTCCAATCCATGTCACCGTCTTGAACACCGTATAATCCTTCCATGTTTCTCCCTCTCCAGGCTGTAATACCCTACACCATTTTTTCAAAGAATCCAAGGGTTGTTTGCTTACAATAACTCGTTCATAGCGTTCGTTGGCAAATCGCGTTTGTCGCAAATTATGAAACAACTTGGCAAGGGACGTCATTTCCTCAGGATGGTTCTTTCCGAAATTGATTGCATGGCCAACTTTCCTTCTTCTTTCAGCCGGATTTTCAATGGGCATTAGCAATTGCATCCGTTCGCGTGTGGCGGCACATGATGCAAATGCCACGATGTCTTGAAGCAAGGCCTTATGCAGTTTTTCAGCCTCTTTGGTTGCAAGGAATGAACCTGATTGACCGGTGATGAGGCGTGCGAGGTTGAGGGCTCGCTTAGGGGATACTCCATCGATTTCTGCAATGCGAGCAATATCTCCGGATTTTAGTGAAGCAATGGCTTCATCTTCTCCACCAAAATGTTCGGTGATTTTTTCAGCTAATCGATGACCAACTCCAGGCAAAGTACTCAGAACCATAATTGGCATCGCTTGTCAAGGGCTTTTGAGGATATTGCTCATTTCGGCATGGTTTGGACTAAATCTGCATTCACATCAACGCGTTAAACTCAAATGGCAGTGAAAGAACGAACACATAGGTCCAGGCATGAGTACTCATGAAAACGAGCAGCGAGGCCATTCAAGGCTTGAATTCAACATTGTTCTGAGTTCGACTGTAGCTGTTTCGCTTGTTTTTCTCTTTGTTTCAGCAGTTTTTGGCAGTTCAGTTGTCGACATGCTCGAAGACGAGGAACAGTCGAACACCGTCCGTGTCCCGGTTTGGGAGCGCAACACTTTGCCTTACGAAACAGATGGAGATTTTGGCGTCGCTCTTGAAGTTGGGCCCTATGAAATTTTACCAACCGAGAATGAGTGGAATTCTACCCACTATTTTGTTGAGTATAC
>DAIUCF010000010.1:0-43337 GCA_036846305.1 Candidatus Poseidoniaceae archaeon
CCTCCTGAATGATGCACTGCACTAGGGATTATGAGAGCGACGATGGCCAAGAGCAATAATGAACCGTTCATTTGACCTGTGTCTTGATTGAAAGTTTGCACTTTATGATTTACTCCACCCCAAAGCATTGCAAGACCAAAGACGAGCAAAAGGTTACCAAGAATTGAACCGATGAGCGATGCTTGAGTTACCGTAATCATTGTCTCTGCAATCTCATCATTTTTGGAGGCAGCATACAGCGCCAAACCGGCGATAATCATCTCAACAGCATTGCCAAAGGTGGCATTAAGAAGTCCACCAACAGCCTCTCCGGTTCGTAATGCAATTTCCTCTGTCGCTTTACCCATGAGAAAGGCCAGTGGCATAATAGCAATCATCGAGAACAGGAATGCAAGACCACCCATATGTGTAGCATTGGCATAAAGCGCTACGGGAATGGCTAGAAGAAGAACATTCAATTTATTTTTACGTGGGTCAAAAGAAGCAAAAAGATGATCAATTTCTTGAGCAATTTCTTCGCTTACATCTTTTGCATCTTGGGTTGTTGTCGGTTCCGACATGATTGTGTCGAGAAGGGCTTAGCCCTTGACTTCACCGCCCGTTGAAGTTCAATCATTACCTTTTTTGCGGCCAACAGTTCGACGCTTAGGTGCTTTTCGAGGTGCAGCACGACGGCCAACAGAACGCTTCTTAGCAACAGGTTTCTCTTCTTCATCCTCATCCTCGTCATCATAAGCACCCCAATCGATACCGTCATCGTCGTCATCTGAATCCTGTTCGATTTTAGGGACGTCCTTCTTTGGACGGGTTTTTCTTTCTACGGTGTTGACTGCAAAGGGGTCTTCATCATCATCTTCTTCGGGTTCCGCTGATTTTTCGTCTTTCTTTTCACTGGTATCGGTAACGGCCGCCATATCAAGTTCTTGAGATGTGCCGATAAATTCGGACATCCAATCTTCATCTTCACCTTCTTCATCTGAATCTTTCTTTTTCTTCGGACCACTCATACTGCTTTGAATGACCATAATCATTACAATCACTGAAAGTATGAAGATTCCTGAAAGAATCCAGACCAAGATGTATGGAGGATCGGTCATGGAAGGATTCACAATAACTGGTTCCGGCTCAGGTTTCAATGATTCCACATAATTACACGAAGTCGTTCCATCCAATCTATTACGGCATTCGTCTACAACAAAAATCACGTAGGTCGAACGTTCGTTCCCTGCTGAGTCAATGGCCCTAACGAAAACAGCATGCTCACCAGGCAAGAAATTGCCTGCTGTGAATTCGATGTCCAAAACAAGTGAACTGTTATCGCCCTCCAAATTTGTAACTTCGGTGGCTTCAGTCCATGGTGTTGAAATCGATTCCGAAGTTCCATAGTTGTAGGTAAACTTGTACTGGAATGAGTCGATTCGAACATCATCAAGAGCACCTGAAAGAAGCTGGATCTTGTTTCCGTAAAGGTACTTTGAATTCGCATCTTCACTTGACGAAGGAGAATAAATCACTACCTCCGGAGGTACAGCGTCAACTGCCCGGTCCGACCATGACTGTACTGCCTTGTTGTTGGCCAAATCTTCCATTGAGACTTCGAACTTGAGCGTTCCAGGAGGTGTTGCAGCGGTAATGAAGAAATCAAGTTGGTAAACAGGACCTCGGTCTGGATTGCCGACATTCTCTTGTATCAATGCCATCTCTTTCTCCCCTCCAAGAATATCACCGCCTCCAATGGTTGTGATGTTGAGCATCGGGCTGATATCGAGATATTCATCGAATTCGATCTGAACTTTGTAGTCTCCAGCAATGAGAGACGGGCTGGTAAATGCTTCATTGTTGTCGTTGATGAGTGAAATCGTAGCTTCGGGAGACTTTGTGTCTTCGGTCACTTTGATTGCATTGGATCCGAAACCGGAGTATGTCTCGAGATCGCTATTGCCCCATTGGTCAGCGACAATGACCGAATACCAGACCTCTCGGTCGACATTGTCTGGAATATCTACTTGTCTGAAAAACGTGTTTTCTGTGGAGGTACCAGCTGCGATATTGTCAATGGCTATCTCCCATCCTTCGTCTTCGATTGAACTGATTTCACTTTCATCTTCACCAAATGGCTCTCCATAGTGGCGCCAAACTTGGTAGACTTCGTTAATTTCATTCGAGTTAAACCATTCAATGGTCACCTTGTTGAGATAGCCAATCGATTTCACTTCCTTCATACTGGCTCGAGACGGATATGTGGTATCTTCTTCATTCCCTTCAGCAATCTGGAACATGTTTTGTGTCAGATTTTTGTACATGTAAGTCTCCGAAAGGTGACCATAAAGTGCCTCAGTTGTGACAAAGTAATACGGCCTAGAACTCACGAGTCCTTCTTCAAGTTGTACATCGAAATAGCCAACACCATCGCTCACTGAACCGAGCCATTCTAGAGACTCATTGAAATTCGCCCATTCTCCCGCAGTAACTCTCCAACCAGCTTTCCACACATGGTAGATTTCGCCTTCGACACCGAGTTGGTCGGTCCATGTGACACGCGTCGTTTTGTTACCAATAAATTCTGCATGAACGTTCGTAGGTTCAGCAATCCATGGGCTAAATGCGTCTTCTAAGATGCCGTCGGAACAGGATATTTCGGAGGTATTGACGTCATATGTGCCGAATACATCAACAATCACTACGCAATAGTAAGCATAACCAAGACGACCGATTGGGACTTCATAATCGAACTGTTCTTTATCTTCGTCAACCGTCGCAATCAACTGAACATCTGAACGAAGAATATCTGAAAATGGAGAGTCTGACATGTAGACTCTGTATGATTCCCCATCTTCGCCTGGAGCATCTAACCAGCTAATTGTAGTGGTCCCACGACCGTTGTAAATACTTGGAGAGAAACTAGCTGTGTACAAATTCACTGGCGCTGGCGGCATGTTGTCTTCGCGTACCGGCGATGTCATTGCGTTGTTTGAGAGGAAGCGAATGTCTTCATAGTCAGTGGTTCCATCTGTCCAATTTGGAAGAAGATAATTTACCGAGTAATACGCCTCTCTATCCGTATTTTCAGGAATATCAATTACGTATTGTGATGTGCCTGCAGGCAATTCCCAACTGACTGTTTGGAAGTTAGACAACATACTGGTGTTCGACCTTGAAACTGGAGAGGAGGTTCTGTACAATTGTATTCGGTATGCATTATCACCTGATTCGGGTAAAATCGGGAATATGTCGTTGTAGTTAATCCACTGGACAGTTGTTTGACTGGTTTCAGGGTCATAGGAAGATGCGATGTTGTAAGGTGTGCGAATTGGGGTTGTTTGCTCCAATACAGGACTCCCAAGGGTCGATGCATTGGTATCGAGATCAAAGACTTCCGTACCGTCTCCAAGAATCGTAGTAATGCCGTAGTAGAACGATTGATTCTCTCCTGGCGATACGAGGAACGATGTAGAATGGTCTGCCACAGTTCCGTTAATGCCTCGGCATTTGAATGGGTCGTTTCCAACTTCGAAAGAAGAACACGCTGTAATGTTGGTTACAAATGGAGTGAGGGAGTTGATTGTTGCTGGAGTTATCGGTTGGTCGGAGCGGTAAACATTGTAGGTCGCTGTAAATAGGCCAGTGAGGATTGAACTATCGATGTCAATGTTACGCCATGTCACGGTTGTCGTCTCTGAAACAGGGTCGAAAACAGCTGAAATATCCTGTGCCTGTAAACTGGCTGGATCACCAATATCCTCTGCATTTACGTTGCTGATTGGAGTCAGGGCCAGCAGCATACATAGCACAAGAAAAATCGCTTTTCTTTTGCCTTCTTTACCGAGCAATAAGACTGTCATCAATCTACTGTCGCATGCAACGGTTAAGAGCATGTCGGATATTCAATGGCTAAAACGGATGTTCAAGACACCCCTACGGGGTACGAAGTTTCGAAATTATTCTTCGGATTGGGAATGATTCGGCTGAGGGAGAGGGTCCTCTGAATCAATACGCATAATTTCAGATTTGGCTTGTTGAAAACGAACCAAAAAAGTCCACAACCCGCCGAATGCAGAAATCAAGACGACGACACTTAGTGGATTGATTGGAATATGATCAAGAAAACCCGGATACATTCCGAAGTCTTCAATCCCTGCGTGAAGGAATATGCCGGTTAAGAATATGGCTATTACGCTTAAAATGGTCCTATCTGCTCTGGAAAAACCACGATAGTTGCGTGAACCTGCTACGGCCTGAGCTTGTGTCCCCATGTACGAACCGAGTAGAGTGAGCCATGCAGCAGCCAAACCGAGTGTCAAATCACCTACAAAGACAGAACCAGCAATACAGATTAACCAAACTGCATCAAGCAATCGGTCGAATGTATGGTCCAGATAGTCCCCCCAGCGGCTGACTTTGCCAAATTTTCGGGCAATAGGGCCGTCAAGGCCGTCCATTGCCATTGCAAGAATAATCAAAAATCCTCCACCGAAAAGCATGTTGGCACCATAAGAGGAATATTCTGAAGTTAGTACTGCAAGACCGCCTAGAATTCCTACCGGTAGTGCGACCCATGTTACAGTAGATGGTTTTACGTTTGAGAACATTTCTAAAATCGGATTAAGTATCCCTTCCCAGGTATCTCGTAACTTCTCTAAAGCCATGGCAATCGCTCATTGGGCCGTGGGGGGGGATGTTGGTTGTTGCGGTAAGTCAGCAGCAAAAACCACGACTTACAACCAATCAACAGCAGACGAACTCTCTTCTTGTTCAAGAGCAGGGCATCCGTCATCTATCCAATCGGTGACCAATTGGACAATACTCTGAATCGGTGCATCGGTTGTATCAATTTCAAGAACAGGAACTGAAATCTCAAACTCATGAATCTCAGACCAAGTACCTGCTACCATCTCCCACTCCACATTGGCAGTGATTTTCGACTCCGAATATCCGCGCTTGACTAAGCGCTCTTGTAGGTCCTTAGGTTTGCAGCGCAAAAGAACGATTGCATCTACATCTAAAAAATGTGAGAGGTGACCATCGATAAGAGTAACCTCTGATGATTCAGATTGCCATTTCTCTGAAAGTTCGTGGATGTCGATTGGAGCAGATTCATCGTTTGAATCTACATCTCCTAAGCAGCCAAATTGCTTGGCTAAATCTTTCAATGATGCAACAATATACTTCTCCAGCAATTGTTCACAGAGTGTTGTTTTTCCAGTCCCTGGTGCGCCCGTTACCGCTACGGATATGCCTTTGTCCACAAACACGCTATGTCATCGAATAGATAAACAAAAAGGTTGATTGTCTGTAAAAAAACTTGAACAAAAGACGGCAACAAGTTTGCGTGAGGTGAGGAAAGGAATCAAAGGTCACCACCCCTAGGACTGTATGTTGCTATGTTTGGAATGAACGACCCTGCTCAAACATTACTCCAATTGGAGCGTTATGTCGAGGATGGGCGTTTGGAAATGTCAGAAGTTATGGCGATTCAGTTCACTGAAATGTTCCTCGCTGACAAGAAACGCGATGTTGAAGCGCAAATTATGTTGGTTAAAGGGCTACGGATTTTATGTGATGTTTTTCTTGTTCGAGACAAGCCCAAAAGGGGTATCTCAACAGTAAAAATTCTTCATCGTGAAAGGAAAAAGCTGACTCGCTCACTCTCGGCTGGAGCACCCCATTTACTGGAGAAAATGACTCCAGCAGCTGAAGACTACCGCCGCGCTGGCAAGATATATGCTCTCGCTGGTAAAAAAAGTGCAGCAATGAGGGCGTTCTCTCGCTGCGAAAAATTATCCAGAGGGAATGTTGCATGCGCCTTGGATGCGTGCCAACTTCTCCCAATGAACAAAAAAACCGTTTCTCGATTGAATTTGGCTGTCGAGGTAGCAGGCCCTGTTATTTTTACCAACGGTGAATTTGTTCTTGAACCCGAAAACACACCGAAAGCCAGCGTCAGTAATATCGTACTGGTATTGCAAAAAGCGATTGACGAAGGGATAGGCTCCACTGAATACTGCAAACTGACTATCCATCGGTTAGAAGATGAAAAGGCTGCCATTGAACGCGGTGAAGCCGCTGCAAATGCGCGACTGCAGGCGGCCATGGATCTTCTCAAGCCGCAGCATGATTACTACGAGTACTAGTGGTAACGAGAGATGGATTTGAACCATCGATCTCCGGGTTATGAGCCCGACGGGATATCCAGACTACCCCACCTCGTTATGGCTGTGGCTACCTCCTACCGTTTTTCAATGCACCGATGCATTAGATATCTCCTCTTTCATCGAAACGAGAGAAAATATCGCCTTTTAATGGTTTTTTTCCATTGCATTGATGAGGATGAGGTGCATGAGAGTAGTGTGCGGGGACATCGTTTTATTCCTATTTTGTTGTGCGCAACACTCCTATTGAGTTCAATCTCAGGTTGTCTCAGTGCTGAAGAGGATAATGGAAAAAGCAGCGTTATCGATTTTGTTGTGTACTATGATGCAACATCCGGAACCATTGAAGAAGTCATTCAAAACAATCAGCAAGTTTCTGAAAACGGCGTTGAATTGACGTTTGATTTTTCCTACACCAAATCATCTGCCGGAGAGATGGTTACGTTTTACTACATCCCGGGTGATGGTTCGAGTTCTGCTGAGACAAATGCTGCAGAAGGTGGTCAAGTGACCTATACATATCTGACTCATGGACTGTTTGATGCAGCTGTTGGTGCTATTGATGACCAAGGTAACGAATACTATGAGAACCTCACTATTCGAATCGATAAACAAATATCCTGGGCACAGGGGAACACTGCCGATCCAGACACAATGTCAATTGAGACGACACCGGACTGTGAATGTTCACCTCCCGAAAAAATCACGATTGACTCAACGATAACTAACCCGGGAAATCCTACGAATCCATTTGCACAAGGACAAACAGTCACGGTCACATGGAGATTACTGAATACAACCGACGCAACCGCATCTGAATCCGCTCCTGAACAAGTTGCTGACGGACAGGATGCAAACTGGATGCATAATCAATACTTCATCGAGCCGGGAACATGGAAACTCGAGGTCGATATCGAGGCTGAAGGAAACGGTGATGAACAAGTAACTGTCGACCACACCGTGAACATCAATTATGAAGCGGAAGAAAGTATTCCAAACCCTATGAGCGTACCTACGCAGGAAGAATAGTTTCACTTTCTGTTTTACTAAAAGTGAACTTAAAATGAAAAGTTCGAGCGTAGTTTACCGTTTTTGTTGAATTGAAAGAATGAAAATAGGCGTCAAACCAAACCTACCCTGTTTTTTTCATTCATATACCGTTGCCAAACCAGAAGGGGTTGGAAGTGAACAAAAATGCCTACCAAATCTAAGAAAAAAGCGAAACTCGATGTTGAAAAGAATGAAGACCCTACAGAGGAGGCACCTGTATTGATGCCGGAAGAAGAGGAGGTTCCTGAGCCGCTTATCGAAGATCTTCCCGGCGTAGGGCCTGCTACTGCTGAAAAGTTGAGAGAAGCTGGATTTGACGACCTATTGGCTTTGGCAGTCATGTCTCCTGGCGACCTTGCAGACCAAGCAGAACTTGGTGAAGCGGTTGCTACGAAGATTATTGCCGGAGCAAAGAAGATGGCAAATATTGGTGGATTCGTTTCCGGAGGGGCGCTCCTCGAGCGACGACGTGAAGTTCTGAAACTTTCTTCAAAAGTCGAATCAATAGACGATTTACTTGGCGGTGGGTTTGAAACTCAAGCACTGGTTGAAGTATACGGTGCGTTTGGAAGCGGTAAAACGCAAATTGGACATCAACTCGCAGTTAATTGCACCCTACCGATGAGCGAAGGCGGCTTTGATGGTGATGTATTTTATATCGATACTGAAGACACATTCCGTCCAGAGCGCATCACTCAGATGGCCAGAGGTCACGGCCTTGACCCAGATCAAGTACTGAGCAGAATACATGTGGCCCGAGCATACAATTCTGCTCACCAAATGCTTCTCGTCGATGAAATTAAGAGAATGAGCAAAGGATTGAATGTCAAAATGATAATTGTCGATTCCTTGACGAGCCATTTCCGTGCTGAATTCATTGGACGTGGGATGCTTGCAAATCGTCAGCAAAAACTCAATCGTCACCTCAAAGACCTGAAGCAACTCGCTGATGTGAACAACGCTCTGGTTTTGGTAACCAATCAAGTACACTCCAAGCCTGATGCAATGTGGGGAGACCCAACTAAGCCTGTCGGCGGTCACGTTCTAGCGCACGCCTCAACGTTCAGACTCTACTTGAGAAAAGCAAAGGGTGGACGGCGAATTGCACGATTGGTTGACTCTCCAAACCTTCCTGATGGTGAATGTGTCTACCAAGTCACACAGGAAGGCCTTCGGGACTAATGGCGTATTAAACAACCAGCAAAAATCGCAGTTTAATCCATTGAAAGTGGCGGCACATTCAAGGGTGCTTGTGCAAGCATGACCTACATGCGACACTTAATTGAGCGTGTTCTTGAACTCACTGAATCTGAAATGGCAAACTCGACTCCTGTTGCTCCACCAATGGGAGAAGGAAGCGAAGTTGAACTCAAAGCTCTGCTTGAATCTCTGCAACCTCGAATACGGGTCTATGGAGTTGGAGGGGCTGGTTGTAACGCAATAGGCCGCCTACACAGCGAGGGTTTGTTCGAAAATTCATACGTAACTGGTTATGCAATCAATACTGATGCACAGGCCTTGTTGATGTCCCCCATCGATGAAAAAGTTCTGATTGGAAGAACCGCACGAGGCAGAGGTGCTGGTGGCGATCCTGCGAAGGGTGAGGCGGCAGCACTTGAATCGGAATTGGTTCTTCGACGAATTACCAACGATACCCAACTGGCCATCATCACTGCCGGTATGGGAGGCGGTTCGGGAACTGGAGCTGCAGGACAAATAGCTCGGTTAGCAAAACAGCAAGGTGCAATGACAATCGCTGTAGTAACCTACCCATTCCAATCCGAGGGGTCCTTGCGAAAACAAAACGCAGAATGGGGCTTAGAGCGATTACGCGAACATTGTGACACTATTCTTGTGATTCCAAATGAGCGGTTATTGCAAATTGAAGGCGTAAAGGACTTACCGATTTCCAGTGCTTTCCGAGTAGGTGATGAACTGTTGGTTCGCTCAATTACTGGTGTGGCAGAACTGCTCACGATTGATGGAATGGTAAATCTTGACTTTGAGGATTTGCGAAGTGTCATTAATTTTGGAAGCGGAGTAGCAATGATTGGGTTGGGCGCTGCATCTGGACCTGGAAGGGCAGAGGCTGCAACGATGGAGGCATTACATTCTCCATTACTGGATATCGATGCTTCTGATGCTCGAGGGGCATTGATCAATGTTGTCGGTGGGTCGAACCTAACGCTCGGGGAGGCTGAGCATTGTGCAAAACTCATCAAAGAACAAATTTCACCACATGCCCAGATTATCTGGGGAGCAGCGGTAAAAGAGGAGCTCGATGAGGAGCTGCGAGTTATGCTGGTGCTAACTGGGGTTAAAAGTGAGCAAATCCATGGTGCAAGTGAAAACAGACAACTACGTGCCTTGCGAAATCAACAGATTGAATTCGTTAACTGATTACTTAATCGTCCTGTAAAGGAAGATGAAAAGCACAACTAATCCGCCGTACAAGATTGTATATTGTTCGGCATTAAGTTCATCCGATACATTTGGATGGGCTATATCTCCAACATACTGGCTGCCCGGGACCTGAATTCCATATGAATTCCACATATCTCCCATTGAGTTTCCGTTACCGTTTACTGCATTGCCATGAGCAACAAAATCTACTGAAGTAGTGTTGTCACTCGGTGCAGTCCATGTGAAATTCCATGCCCGTGAGGCACTTCCGGTGAAATTATGCGTCCAACCATCATCAATTATGTGTACTAAGGAAGAGTTCTCTGGCTCAAGAGTTCCGTCACTTACCAGGATGCGGAAGCCACCAATCGATGTGTTCTGGGATTGTACGACTGAACTTTCAATTTCCAGCGTAATATTGTATGTCTGAGCACTCTCAAATTGGGCAGGTAAGCCAAGTACAGCAACCACAGTAGCGTTGGATTGAGCACCATGACATACGCAACCATTGTCAGCCATGCTGCCAATTCCTGTAGGAGCACTGTCTGTAAGCGGCAAACCCGATACTGCAGTGGCAATTAGGAATAAAAAAACACTCATTCGATAAAAGAACATTGACCTTCAATACTACTCCAATGCGCGACTCATATGACTCTTTCCTCAGGACATACTCCATAGAAAATGTATCGGCGTGGTGTGCAGTTTTATCATCGCAACAAAAAAACATTCTTTCATGTAGTAGAAGGTCGATTTCATTCCGGTGCAAGATATGGGGCCATGGGATACAGTAGTAGAAGAAGTCGAAGAAGAAGTTGACATGTTTGCTGAATTAGGCGCCGTACGTCCAGGCCAAATGGCATCTGCAAATGTATCTGCCATGGGAACCCCTCAACCAAACACATACGACCCATTAGCAGCATTCATGGATGATGATGAAGAGGAAACGCTCGTTGCTGACTCCATGTTCGCCCTCAGTGATGAAATGTCCATTGCGCCAGATAACTCGACCGGCGACTTAAGCATGCCAAATCACCCGGCACCCGCTGTCCCTACTCAACAGTTGATGCCAATTTCAAATGAAGTGATTACTGAACTTCTTGAAGTTCTGGTGAGAAAAGAATTGCATGCTCGTGCTGAACGAGGAGAAAACTGGCTTGGCGATCTACCTGCCGACGCTCGTGCCAAAATTGAGTCGGCCCGTGTGATTAAAGAGCAACAAGCCTACCATTTATCACTCATTATTGATATGGTAGGTACCGGTGAAGTTCGCCCGTTCGCTACCGTTCTGTCAACCGACGATGGAGCACTACCAGTCTCCCCACCCTCCCATCTATCGAAGTCTTGGTATCCACTGTACAATGCATTGAGAGAATTGCTTCTCCAAGCAATGGATTCCCTGTCGAAATTGAACGTAATCTCTGGAAGGGTAACCGCTTAAATTTCATGCACGACAACGGTCGATGTAATCTCGACCTCTGTTAGCATGTTCGAAACACTGCAGTACTTTTCATGACTTTTCTCAACAATCCGTTCAAGTAATTTCATCGGTACATTGCCTTCCACATGATAGGTCATTTCAATTGTCTTGAAAACGCGAGGAGAATGTTCAGCTCGTGTGCTGTCCATTTCCACCCAAACTCGTTGAAATTCACGTTCTTTTAATCCAACAACTACATCGACTAACGAACATGCACCAACCATTTGCAACGCTACTTGCATAGGCGAAGGGCCGCTTTCCCAATCTAATTCCAAACTTTGATTCTTTGAATTCATACATAATAAACCGTGCCCGCCAGTCCATTCGACTCTTCCCTGCATGGAGGTCCGTGGAGCGGTTCATTCTTGAAGGGGACGCTTCTGGACCAATTGATAGCCATGGAAGGAAACCCTGTTACAATGCAAAATGGAAAACTTACTATTCCTGACCAACCGATTGTACATTACATCGAAGGTGATGGTATTGGAATTGATATTACTCCCGTAATGATGAAAGTCGTAGATGCCGCTGTTTCAAAAGCGTATAATGATCAGAAAAGCATTGTTTGGTCAGAAGTTCTCGCTGGTGAAAAAGCATTCAAAGCGACCGGTGAGTGGCTACCACAAGCCACACTTGACGCAATGCGAACTGGGCTTGTATCAATCAAAGGCCCGCTGACAACGCCTGTTGGCGGTGGAATTCGTTCATTGAATGTTGCTCTTCGACAAAAACTCGACCTCTATGCGTGTGTTCGGCCAGTACGGTGGTACGATGGCACGCCTTCTCCAGTTAAATCTCCAGGAGACGTTGATATGATTATCTTTAGAGAGAACAGTGAAGATGTCTATGCCGGAATCGAATGGGAATCCGGTAGTGAAGAAGTCAAGAAAGTCATCGACTTCCTTCAAAATGAAATGGGTGTTGACAAAATCCGATTCCCTGAGACTTCAGGAATAGGTATCAAGCCCATCTCAAAAGAAGGAACTGCTAGAATCGTTCGAGCTGCTTTCCAATATGCGATTGACAACGACAAGGAAAGCGTCACACTTGTTCACAAAGGTAACATCATGAAATTTACCGAAGGTGGCTTCCGTGATTGGGGCTACTCCTTGGCAAAAGAAGAATTTGGAGCGCAGGAAATTGACGGTGGGCCGTGGTGTACCTTTGAAAATCCTAAGAGCGGTAGATCAATACTCGTCAAAGACGTCATCGCTGATGCTATGCTCCAACAAATCATTACTCGTCCAGCAGAATACTCTGTCTTAACGACAATGAACTTGAATGGCGATTACATTTCTGATGCGCTTGCTGCACAAGTTGGCGGGATTGGAATTGCCCCAGGTGCAAACATCAATTACGATACTGGAATTTCAATTTTTGAAGCAACTCATGGCACTGCTCCAAAGTATACCGGCCAAGATAAAGTGAATCCGGGATCTTTGATTTTATCTGCTGAGATGATGTTGAGACACATGGGCTGGAACGACGCTGCAGACCTCATTGTGAAAGGTATGGAAGGGGCAATTTCGGCAAAAACCGTAACCTATGATTTTGAGAGGCTCATGAGTGATGCAACCCTGCTTTCTTGCAGTGCTTTCGGCGATGCTATGATTTCACACATGTGAGGTCACTTGACCCAAGCATTGAGTGAACGACTGTTTTTGGCAATACCAAAGCCGAATTGCTCTTCAAAAGCACGAGCAACAAGAGTGAAATCACCATCGCGAGTTGCGACCAACACTGTACCAAGGTCCTGTAGCGATTGGGTTGCAAGTTGCATTGCTATTCCCATGATGATTCTATCTGGGGATTCAGGATACACGTCTTTCCCGTTGATAACGGTGCGGACTGGTTCGCCTCGAGTTCGCTTCATTGCCGTTATTTCTTCATAAATCTCGGTAGATTCGAGAAGGAACTTCTCAATTGATGCTAAGTTTTCAAGAGACGCTGCTTCCTTTTCAAGTTCAAGATTAAGTGGGCGCCAAGTATTGTAGTCTTTCAAAACCTCATCTGCAAGAAGTCCTAATGTTTTGGAACTGAAAACACTTTCAAGTAACTCAGGAGATACAAGTGAATCATCAAACCGTGCTTGTAAAGTGTGGGCACCAGATACAATACCGGCTAATTCTTGTTGAACAATATCGGGCAACCAAAGTTGTAATTTCTTATCTCTTGCCTTGCTCAAAAGAACTTTATGAAAACTACCTTGCCCACGAATGTCAAGGCTGGCTTCTCCAACCAAGTGCAATTTTTCGGAAATTCTATCAATCAATGCGTCAACCAGAATGTTGGTATCAACGATAACAAGTGGTGCAAGAGACAGGTTCCTCAAATAACGGCGTGAAGAATTCGGAATGTTTTGGCGATTCAAGGAAAACATGGACTTCTCGACGTCCCGTAATGTTCGAATTTCAGCATCGGTAAAGGAAGTGCTGTTTTGGGCGCGCTCCAAATACATCAAACCATCAACTGGACGAACTTTGGATGCTTCCTTGGCAAGAGCATAGACTTCATCGGTTGAAGGCGAGTCTCCCTGCATAAGTTGATTGAATCGAACATCGAGTGAGTTTTTCTGCCGGCGGCGGTTTTTGTTAAGCGAATTTATTGCCGCTGTCACCCGACCTGAGAATGGATCTTGAGGGAGCGTACGAGGATGTTCGAGTGGATAGGTCTTGAGCATGTCCAAGTCATCCTCAGCGTAATGTACGCGGGGGACCTCAACCATTTCACCATCATCATTTTCTTCAGTCACAATTTTTGTGCGCTTAACGAACTCTTTGAGAAGTTTTGTTGCCGAGTTGGTGTCCTGAGATTTAGCAGTGTGCGAGACGCGGAGATAAAGTTGAAATCGCTGGGTAATGGCACTTTTCAATGCTGGTTGGGCGTCGAGTAACTCAACCGCTTCATGCCACTGCTCAGCAAAGGCAAGATGAATCAATGCTTTACGATAGAGAGTTAACGAGTGTTCGTAGTCAAATTCCGGGTTGTCACCGGCTTTTCGATAATCCCGAGCCGCATTCAATTCTTCATTGTTGGATGCATAAACAGCGGCTCTCGCAAGAGTATGCCACGGAGAAAGAGCATCGTTTGATTGATACCATCGAACTAGGGATGGAAGTCCGAGGTCGTGCTCCAAGACGAGGTGGCGTACGCTGTGAATGAGAGCGGTCGGAATGGACTCTTTACCCAAAAGTGTGTTCAACGTATCGATATGTTCCGGGCCTGTGTTGCCATGTTGTAGCATTAAAGCCACATAATTAAGCCGGAGGGTGGAGATTACTGCGTTAAAGAGAACCCTTTCCATCTTGGATAACTCGGCTGATGCAATACTTTCCTCTAGGTTAGAAAGATGAGTCGATGATGCAATTCCACTTCCACCCTCTCGAAGAGCTTGTCGGATTGGGCTAAAGGCGCGAAGGCCTTGACGATCTAGAACTGTTGTAAGTCGGTCATCTTGAATGTTTTCACCCTCGAACAACATCAATAAAGCCTCAGAAGTCGAAGAAAAAGATTCGGGCGCATCCATGCTGTGAATCTCAGAAAGTGCCGTTCTACGAGCAATGCGAACTTGATCCCAAAGTTGAGTATTTTTCCCAGAATCAAGTAAATGGGAGACTAGAAGAGTCTCATAAGGATGTGATATGGGTACAAGACTGTTTGAAGTGATAATGTCGGCAAGTCTGTTGAGGTCCATGTTTTGAGTGAATATCTCAATTAACAGAGGTAGAACCGATTCCCATGCTTCACTTGATTGATTAGAAATGTTCTCTGCCGATAATGCTCGGACTTCAAGCGAAAGTGATTTCAGATGAATCAAAGACACTAATGCGCCGTCATCAAGGATTGGAATTTGTTCAATGAGCCAATGATCGATGGCTTCGCTCTGAATATCTGCAAGCAGAGGAGTGAGGCGTGAAAGTTCAGTATTGTGGTCCAATTTGATGCTGGTTAGAAGGGTCACAGTCTCATCTGTCTTCCCTTCTTTGTGTAGTGCGTTTAACCTCCACCACATAATTTTCTCAATTTGAACTGAATTGGACGTGTTGTTCTGGAGAAGCTCTAAACCTTCTGAAAGTTGCTTTGAAGAAAGTTTGGAGGCTTCGTCGGGGGCCTGTTCCCAAGCCAATAACTGTCGGGCATGTGCAAGAGAATGCCCACCTTTGGCTTTTTTCGACTTTTTCCAGTCGATAACTTTCCCGTTTTTTAATGAATAAAAATCATTCAATTGTTGAGCCAATTCCTCATCCACTGATTCCAGATTCTTGAGGGATTTGTCAATATCCTTCCCCGATGCTAATGCGAGTAAAACGCTCAACGCAGAAGCTTGCCCTTCCATGTCAAGGAGTGCTTGTGAAGGTTGAATCGGCCGTCCGGACGAGAGCTGAGAAGACACTGTTCGTAATGCTACTTGGCATTCCGAATCTGTAATACTAGGTGAAATACCCTCGATGGCCTTGAGTAATTCTTGTGGTAGAAACGGGTCAATGTAAGCGCATTGTAAATCGACTTTTTTGGCAGATTTGGCTTTTGATACTTTGGCTTTTGGAAATGCTGCAAATTGTCCCAAAATTGCAGTGCGTTGAGCCATTTCCTGCCAAACGGGGTGGACTCCTTTCTCGAGACATGTCTCTCGAAGGGAAGTCTCTGTAGTTTCCCATTGGTCATCCCAGTCTTCTTTGTGAAGCAATTTGTGTACCATCAAAACTGCGAATCTAAAAGCTGGGCTGTAGTCTGATGGTAACAACATTTCCTCGGCTGTTGGAAGCATGTCCATCGGACCACTTGCACCTCTTCCGCCTCTCCGGCTTCTGTTTCGTCCGCTGTGACTCCTGCGGGGGGATGGTGTTTCAGTATCTTCGTCAGCGGCCGGTAGTTCTGTTTCAGCAATGGCAAGAAGCAGAAGAGGACGCCATGGCTTTTCCAATAACTTCCAATCTGGTGTCTTTACCACAAGGGGTTGTCGGCGGTTTTTGGAAACGGGCTTTTTGAATGCCGCATCAAGACAATTGAACAAATATGTCTCTTGCATTGGCCCCCTCCGAGGTTTGCCTCCACCTATCCTCCTTCAACCCACCGGCTTCATCGACTCAAATTCAAATCCTTCGTTGTTGCAAAAAACATTACGAACAACAATGAATGAAGAACACTTGCAACTACTTGGTGGAGAAGTATGGATGTTGTTCGTACAGTCATTTTGCTTCTCCATCCAATATTAGCAATCGGCTTACTGGTTTGGATTTGGAAGCAATATTCCTGGCGGAAAAAAGGTTTTGATCTTAAGGGTGAAGAACGAAAGAAGGCTTTGTCAAGTCATGAGAAGAATGGAAATCGACTGGTTTTAGCCACATTTGTAGTCATCTGTATCGCTTTTGCGAGTAACGCTGTTGTTGGCCTTCGTGATGGAGATAAGTTATTTGCATCACTGATTCCCGGTAGTCTTCACGGATTCATGGGACCTGTAGGGTTTGCTCTTCTTTACATTCTAGCAAGAATGGGTCGAAAAGCAAGAGATGCTCGACAAGAAGGGCGGAAATTCCGCCACATTGCCCTTAAGCATGGACGAGCAGCGGACCTTGTCGTCGTTCTGGTGTTCATCCACGCCTTCTTAGGTTTCTTGTACATCTTCACTGTTCTGTGATTTCTATCGCTAGAACAAGGCTTCTGTTCTTCCACATTTCAATCCATTCTTCCAAATTTGCTTCGACTCCGGGTGGTTGAATTCGGCAACCGCATGCATTTGCATGACCGCCCCCCGTTGGGTCAAAGGCTGTTGCTAGACGTGAAAGGTCAAACCTGTTTTGTCCGTTTTCTAAGAATGAATTAGCGTAAAAACTGGCTGATAAAGCCGGCCTTTCTGGAGTATCGATGGAGCCATCAAGATAGCCGTGTATTATGCAACAAGCGTCAGCGCGTTCGCCGGCCCATGCAGTCACAAGATACCCGTTCGATCTCACACCTTTTTCATCCATACGGCACACTGCTAATCGGTCGATAATTTGTGTATGTTCTTCTACGACCTTTTGTGCAGCCTCTCGCTCAACCTTTGCCCGTTCAATATGTGGGCGAATTGAAGAATCCGAGAGTACTTGTTGAAGACTGTTGCCGGTCGAGAATAATGTGAGGACATTGTGCATATGTTCGGGTTCCCGGAGTGAAAGCGAGCGAGCGAGTTGTAAAATGGGTCCATCTTCGATGAACTGTTCTCGACTAATCTGTCCAGAATCGAGGGCATCGACAACTGGCATAATCTCTTCAAGATGCGATAAATCTATCATCGGCCGGAGTACATCGTATGCCAAACGTGCTGCTGACGGCGTTGCCTCCCAATGACAGGTGCCTCCATTGGAAAGGAATTCCTTTTCTTCTTCTTCATTTGGCCTATTGGTTTGGTGGTGATCTAAATACCAACCGCAGTCGGGATGAAACGGCAAATCAACCATCGCAGTGGAACGGTCTATGATCTCATCCAAAGCACCTGAACGGACAAGTGCTGCATGAGCGAAGTGTACTTCAGCAAGGGGGTTTGCGGCTTTGAGAACTGCTGCTGCACACAAACCATCTAAATCCGAATCTGCAATAATTCTGTCGAATTCAGGAATGCCAGCAGCCCGAAATGGCCGTTCACTGACTGTCATAGCAATGTGCGGGCTGGAACTGCCCAAGAAGGTTATTGATGGCTAATTCGCCGCAATTGAAAATACATACCTCCTTTGAGATACACACATGGAGACCTCATGCGGCGTGATTTTAGTGAATTACGGTACGGTGTTACTGCTGCAATACCCCCAGGGCCACTGGGACTTTCCAAAAGGCCATGTCGAGGATTCAGATGAAAATCATCATTCAACTGCACGGAGAGAACTGAAGGAGGAGACAGGTATCGATGAAATCTCTTTTCTCCCCGAATTCGCCGAGCGAAGCGAATATTCCTACCGGCATAAAGGGAAAAAAAGAACAAAGCAGGTACATTGGTACATTGCTGAAACAGAAAGGATTAGTGTTACGCTCTCTCATGAGCATCGTGGACATATGTGGTTGGACTGGGAACAAGCGAAAGAACAATTGTCACACGAAGAAACTCGAAGAATCCTCTCATTAGCCTATCAACACATGATTTCTCTTGGAAAAGAGTAGTTTACAGATTCTTAAAATCTTCATCACTTTGAGAAAGTTTTCGGATTTGCTCAGCAACGCCTTTCTCTGAACCGCGTCTACCCAGCGGCAACCAGAGAGATTCTTCGTTGCCCAACCCTAGACAAATCCATCGGCCAAGTACGAAAAGCCAATCGGAAAGACGATTGAGGTAGACAAGTGTGAGCGGACGTACTGAATCTTCACCCTCTGATTCCTGTAGTCTTAGAACTGCTCGTTCTAGACGACGAGTCACGGTTCGTGCCAAATGTAGCGCTGCTTCTGGGCCGTTTCCAGATGGTAAAATAAAACTCGTAAGGGGTTCAAGTTGTTCAAGCCAAGCATCCATCTCCTCAACCAAAACATCGGCTTGATTGTCGCTAAGCACAGCCATTCCCTCTGGTAATTGTGAAGGCAGGCAGGCCAACTCTGCACCTAAATCAAACAGTTCGTTTTGTATACGCGGAAGGACTTGTGAAACGATATTTTGAACTCGAGAAACTGTGGACCGCTGGCCTCCATCGTCATGACTTGGGAGCCGCTGAACTTCCATCATGCATAATCCAAATAACGCGTTCAATTCATCGCAAGTACCTACAGCTTCAAGCCGCAAGTCCGCTTTAGAGCGGCGAGAACCGTCAACTAACGAGGTCGTTCCTTTATCGCCTGTGCCGGTATAAACGCGAGTGATACGTACCATAATGCTGCCTCAGCCGACCCAGACTATGCTTCTATGAGTGGTTTTCGGGAAAGAAAACTGGTATCAATAGGGTGATACCACTCAATATCTTCTTCACCAAATCGCCAAGAGTAGAGTGCTAAGTGTTGGTCTACGACCCCATACCATTCCAATCTTCCTGGTTCTAAACACGCAATCCTTGTCCCGGTCGCTTCAACCCGAGCAGTAATCGATTGCCAATGTGAGACGAGTTGTGCTAATTGTTCAGCAACCTCCACGACGTGTTCATCTTCAGGCTCCAACGTCTCAAGCAAGACTTCAAGTTCCTCTGTAAGATCATGTGCTACATCACTCATCGCCTGTAATTCAGCCAACCAACGGGTGACTTTTGGCAAATTTTCTCTTGCTTCTTCAATGGATACAATTCGAGCCCCTTCAGGCAATGTACGTAGTGCATTCTCTTCGTCGGCCAAGGAACACGCATCCATTGGTCGTCCAGAAAAGAATGGTACATCCGAATTTTCTTTCACATGCGTTCCTTAACTTGACGGGACTTCAAGTCATCGGCCAAGAAGTATGATTTTGACCATTTTAGGGGGGTTGGCGAAAAAACGGATTCTGTTCTCAAGCGTGTGAAGGAACATGTTGCAGCCCGTTGTTAAACTTCTTAGCAAGACGAAAAACAACTGTAAATCCAATCCCAATCCATATGAGGAGTTCTATCGCAAATACAAGATAGTACACCGGGCCAAACTGCTTGAGAAGGTCAACTGCGTCGTACGGAACTCCATAAAATGCCATGTAAACTGCCTGTGAAAGCAAACTTGAGGAAAACCACACAACCACAGCATACCAAAAGATTGTTCCTAATTCCCAATCATCTTGCTTCTCAAATAAACCTTCCATGATTGAATATAGTTGTTCAAACATTTAAATTGTTTGTATTCCTGCTTACTTTGGCATTGGAAATATAACCAAAATTACACAAACTCGGGTTTTATTGCCGTTATCCGTCTCATTCCTGTTCCTTTGATACAATCTTAGGTAAATTTTCCCATGCAACCGGGTCTACATCTAACAAGGATGCATGAATTGCTTCAATCCATTCGAAAGCGACGGCCTGTTCTCCTCCCACATCAAGAAGAGCATCGTACCATTCTCTTGCAGATTTTTCGTCTCCAACAAAGAGGTGAAGTCGGTGTAGGGCGAGATATGCCATAGGGTTCAGATGTTCCTCTTCGGCATCCCAGCCTTTCTCAAAACATGCAATTGCTCCGGACTCGCCAGAAATATTTCCTCTCTGAAGGGCGACCATTCCGGCTTGACTCCATGCTAGCGGCAGCCTCCCGATGAGTAAGCCTCGGAAAACGAGCCAAGTTTGCCCAGCAGCGAGAACAACCAACGAGAAAAAGCCTGCCCATTGCTCAAATTGATTCAAAGAATCCCAGGTCTGAACCATGAGGCCGCTTACCCCTACACAGAAGAAAAATCCTGAAAAAGGCGCAATGAGTACCTCTCTGCGCGTACGCACAAGGTGATTGATTCCCGCGAGTAATCCGAAAGTACCCATTCCAGTTAGAAAGAATAAGTGGCCGGTCACTGTCACCGGTTGTGGAGCATATTGTCCAAGAGCTATGGTGGCGGTAAATCCTAGAATGAGTAAACCAAATCGTCGTGAAGGCTGAGGAAACGGTTGGCTTTTCGAACCGAGAACTAAAAGACATCCTACAATCGTTTCAAAGCAAATGAAAAGCCATTGCAGCGTTTCGGTTTCAAATGTGAGCATATGACTCCCTCATACTTGCGATAAATAGGCACTTTTTGACCCTTTGCTCAGGCTTTGTGATAACGACTTCCTCGTAAAATTTCAGTGGCACGATACAATTGTTCAACCAAAACAACACCGGCCAATTCATGGGGAAAGGTAAGTTTGGAAAGCGAGAGGCTCTGAGATGAGAACGGTGTGTGCTTTTGGTGCCAACCATCAGCTGGTCCAACAACAAGATGGGCATCATTACCATCGACTGTCCACTCTTTAACGCGAACCGAAAATTCAATCGAATCGAGTAGTTCTCCGCTTTCGTCTAGAAATATTTTGGAGCCGTTCTTCTTCGCAATACGTGAAAGGTATTCGTCAACAGATAACTTCTCAGAATGAAACTCGATTCGAACCCCTCTCTTCTTCAAGCGTTGGGAATACATTCCTATCAAATCACTGTTGGCTTTCTCCTTTGGCTCTCCGTGAAGATGAATTATGATCCGGCCCATATTGTTGACTGGGCGGGCGCAGTTGATGAACTTCATCAACATCTCCTGTCAACGCAAAAAAACCGATATTGAACCTACTCTTTCGTTGTTAGAATGGTTATGATATTCAACAGATGGCGTTAAGAACGGAGGCATCTACAGTAATCCATGGGTTGGTGGCCGTTTAACAAAAAGAAGTCATCTCGTATGCCGGTTAGCGACCCCCTTCTCAAAGACAACCGTACAATGATTTCCGAATTGCGCGATACCTGTGAAATGAATTTTGATAATCCTGAAGAAGCACGACGTCAAATCCGCAGAATGCAGGTTGAATGGAGCGACGCGTCTCGAGACGGCCTCATCAGTGATGTCAACAGGAGCGGGTTGGAGGCTCGAGCATTCAGGTTGCTAACATGCAACGATAATGAATGGCTGGCGTGGCTAGATAATCTTGACTTTTGGAAGCCGGGTTGGAAGCCTGAGGGTGATGACGAGGATTGAAGAAGGAGGTGTTGGTGCACCTAAATATGGGTAAGACGCCTACTCTCCACGTGCTCTATTCATGTCCATTTTGTTGGAAAGTACGTGGACTCATAGAATACCTCAATCTCGATGTCGAGCTTGTTGGCGTCAACGGTATGAAAATCAAAAAGGATGTGAAATTCGCTGGCGACTGGGGGAAAGTTCCTGTATTCACTGATGAAAATGGAGCGCACCATGTTGATTCGACCCCTTTGTTGAAACACATCGATTTGACCTACAATAACGGAACAATGGCCAACATGGGCGACAGGGAACGTCAACAACAGTGGCTTGAATGGGCCGACACTAAAATGTCGAAGGCAACTGTCCCGATTCTGTATGGAACCATCGGCTCAGCCTTGAAAACAACCGTTCGAATTTCTAAAATTGAGAAATTTGGCTTTATTTCAAAGCGACTCTATGCTTGGGCAGGGTTCCCAGTAATGTGGGGGATTATTGCTCGAAAGCGAGTCAAGAAAGATGGGCGCTCCCCAAAGAAACTATGGCATGACCTGTTGAGTGAATTTACTGCTGCTCATGATGCTCAACCCTTCTTCGGTGGCGAAAACCCTGACCTTGTGGACTTTGCAGCATACGGATACATGCGCTCAATCTCCCCATTCCCGCAATTCAATCTCCTTACAGACCACACATCCGGTATGGCATGGTACAACCGCATGGAAGCAAGTATTCAGTAGGTGAAACCGTGCAGATTCAATATCAAGGTATTGAGTTCTCGAAGGTGAATGCCGATAGTATCTATCTTGGGACAGACAAGGGTGGCTGGATTTATTCAGGGCAACGCCCGCGACATGAGGTGAGATGTCCTGATTTTTATGTGATGAAGTCTGTTCTAACAGAGCAGCAGATTCTTGGAATTATCACCTCTGTAAAGGAAAAGCCTGGTCTTGACGGGGAACGCCTGGAAGAACTCTGTATCGAATTAAACCAAGGTTTTGATTCGAAGCAATTTGGCCTTTCTCAAGAAACAAATTGGCATATTCGGTGTCCTAGTGAAGCGGAATGGAGATGTGCTCATGAGCAGATACAATTGAATCTAAATCCAAAGAAAATTGAAATTTTAGCGGATGGGGTCTCGGACAATTACCGCGGAGCAATGATGGATGGGCGCCCACGCGTATTTCGTGGCCTAGGCCCTATGGCAAAACATCGCACAGCGATTGAAACCCACCCAACACAAGCAGGTGTGACTGCACTCTCAAGTGTGCCGATGGACAGGTATGTTGAGGGGGTAATTGCTCGACTAGTGATTACTCCTGTTCGCCCTACAAAAGCGAAAGTTGTCCCTGATAATGCGGACCTCGTTGCTAACATTCGAGGCGAGATGTTCTGGACTTTTCTGTTAGGGGTTGTACCCTCATTTGTCATACCCATAGCAAGAGGAATGGGGAGTTATGCTGTCGAAGGTTGGGCAAATCTGTTGTTCGGAGGACTGTGTGCTGGATTTGTTACTGGCGCTCTATGGAGGCCTCGACGCCCTACGTTTTCATACGAAGACGGGGAAGATTCAATCATCGCTGACGGGTGATACAAGCGATTCCCAATACGAATCTTGGCGAATCGAGTCGGCTGCACAAATAGCGGCCATGTTGACGATGTGTCTAACTCCGTCTCTACGAGCAACGAGTTGTACAGGTTTGTCCATTCCCTCAAGTATCGGGCCCGTCATCTCAGCATCACCAAGTTCTTCCAATAATTTGTAAGCAATATTGGCAGATGCCAGATTTGGAAGAACCAACACGTTTGCCGGACCGTTAAAGTCCATGAAAGGATATTCCTCTTGAACATCAGCATTGAGTGCTGTATCGGCTTGCATTGGGCCATCGATAACCAATGAGGGGTCCAATTCACGAGCGTATTCGATTGCTTCTTCAATTCTTTCAGAGCGTTGTGCTCTACTCGAGCCGAAATTCGAAAATGATAACATAGCAACTTTCGGCGCAACTCCGAATCGACGAGCAACCTTCGCAGTTTGAACGGCGATTTCTGCAAGAGTCCGGCTATCAGGATAAACATTGACGGTTGCATCGGCAAGGAAAATCGTCCTACCTTTGACATTGACCATATAGCATCCCACGACACAGTGAGAGTGTTCATCTGGCCCAATCAGTTCCAGAGTCGGACGAAGCACGTCACCGTAGTTACGGCTCACGCCACCTACAAAGCCATCGGCATCGCCGTTAATCACCATCTGGCTGGCAAAATAAGGGCGTGATTTCAAAAGGCGTCTTGCATCGACATGAGTCATCCCTTTGCGACTTCGTTTTTCCATCATAGCCTCAGCATAAACGCCCTTCCTGCGGGGATCTTTACGTGGGTCAAAAACCTGATAATCGAAATGCAAGCCAAGTTCATCGACCATTCGATGGATTCGCTTTTCGGGACCGAGGAGTATAGGTTGGCAAATTTTCTGTTCAAACAGTTGGGCAGCAGCTCGCAGAACCTTTTCGTTATCTCCTTCTGGAAAGACAATCCGCTTTCCTTTGTTACGAACTTGGTTTATGACATGCCGCATAATCGAATAGGAAAGCCCAAGTCTCGCTTCAAGTTGTTCTCGATAAGATTCAATTGAAAACTCCTCAGGTTGAATTGCTGCGACGCCTTCCTCCACTGCTGCCTGTGCTACCGCAGAGGCCTCCCAAATCAACACTCTACGGTCAAACGGCTTTGGAATGATGTAATCTGGGCCATATTGCATTACCGCCCCGTCATAGGCTGCTGAAATATAATCGGGAACTGGTTCTTTAGCTAAGGCAGCTAATGACCTAGTTGCAGCCATTTTCATTCCTTGGGTGATATCACGCGCTCGAACATCTAATGCTCCCCTGAAGATATATGGAAAACCGAGAACATTGTTAACTTGGTTCGAATAATCTGAACGACCTGTCGCAATTATCGCATCTGTGCGTACTTCAAGTATTTCCTCAGGAGTGATTTCAGGAGTCGGGTTTGCTAGTGCAAAAATAATTGGTTTCGGAGCCATTGAAGCTATCATTTCTTTGCTCACAAGGCCGCCACGAGACAAGCCAAGCATCACATCTGCACCGGAAAGTGCATCTGCCAAATCACCGGCTTCTCGCTCATGAGCGAATGATGCTTTGTATTCATTCAATTCTCCGGCTTCAAGCCGGGCCCTTGTCACAATACCTTTGCTATCAACCATCAAAATATTCTCTCGTGTAACACCTATCGACACATAGTGATTAGCGCATGCAATAGCGCTAGCACCTGCGCCAATGACGACAACCCTAATTTCTTCCAGTTTCTTATCTTGTAATTCAGCGGCATTCAGTAATGCTGCAGCAGATATAATCGCCGTTCCATGTTGATCATCATGCATAACCGGGATATCAGTAGATTCCGCAATTCTTCGTTCAATTTCGAAGCACTCTGGTGCTTTGATATCTTCTAGATTAATTCCGCCAAAAGTCTTGGAGATGTTCACAACAGTTTCGATAAATGATTCAGGGTCTTCAGTATCAACTTCAATGTCAAAAACATCGATATCGGCGAAAGTCTTGAGCAGGAGGCCCTTTCCCTCCATTACAGGTTTACTTGCAAGAGCGCCGATGTTTCCTAAACCAAGAACTGCGGTACCGTTTGAAATTACGGCAACAAGGTTGCCTTTCGATGTGTAACGGTAAGCATCCTCTGGACGCTCGGCGATATCTAAACACGGGTATGCAACTCCAGGAGAATAGGCTAGGCTTAATTCGTGTGCAGTCGAGTGAGGTTTGGTTGGGACAACCTTGATTTTACCGCGAGGTTCTAACTCGTGGTATTCTAGCGCTTCTTTTTTCAGTAAACGCTCCTTTTTTTCCCGATTCATAGTAAGTCCTTACCCAACGAAGGCGGTCCTTGGTTTGAGTGTTGCGTGCAATGGACATCTGATTGTGTCTTTCGCAGAGCAACGGAATTTCATCAGGGTGTTTTTCTCGGATTTTACAAATTTGATTAAATATTGAGAAATCGAACGAAATAAGTCGATTTCATGAGATGAATTTGCACGAATGGGGGGCGCGTTCAAATACCCTAAAACACCGAGAACTTTCATGAGCGAGTCCAAGTCGAACAATAGCCCCCTGCGCGATGTTCACAGAGCGTTCCTGTTGGTCGTTTTGATGCTGCTTTCGTCGGCTGCCCCGCTGCTCGCAACCCCAGTTGCTTCTGCACACGAATCTACGGGTGAAACCGTTTGGCCTCAAGAGGGGAGTAATGACACGGATTGGGTCCAACTTGATGCTATCGGAGCAGACCCAAACACTGGAGCGCAAGCCTCAGCTTCTTGGACACTCGAATTTGCGCCAGGCGCTGAATTATCGAACGTTTCGTTTCAAGTTAGAGTAAACGGAAGCGACGGGTTAATGATTGAAGAGCCAATGCTGGTTGCCAGTGATGTAGGATTCAATCTTCTCGATTGGAGAGGCCTTGGAATGTTAGGCTCGCAAGACAGTTTTACCGGCCCAAATCCGTATTCAGGACGAATGAGCCCAAACAGCGACTCGGGTGCGACATGGACTCTTCCCTCGGATGCTGAAATTACGGAACTTATCATCGAAGCACTTTCTCCAGTGGACCCAGTAGTCGCACTTGAACCGTTAGAATTAGAGGTCACATCCGCTGTTGCACATCCAGTAGACGGTCGAATGTACCTTGCCATTGATGATGCGATTCTCACTCTCGATTATTCCAACGACCCAATTGTCATCGACACATTAGAATTTGATTCTGATATCTCTGATTTAGTAATTGATACATCCAACAACTTGCTCCACGTGCTCACTTCAGACAATCTCTTCCATGCTTTTTCACTTGACGATACCAGTGAGCAAACAGCCCTTCCAGTTCCCTCGCTTTCACTACCGCCCCTCGACAAGTTCATGATTGCCTCTGATGGCAATGTCTACGCTGCAAATGAAGACGGCATTGCTCAGTGGGACGGTTTAACTTGGAACTTCCCCCTGAGTAAAACAACCGACGGCGAACCACTTGACATGATTGAAGCAAATGGCATCCTGTATGTGTCTTTTGACGACGAAGGAGTGGTTCGATGGGATTTGAATTCGGCCAGTGCACTCTCCACTTGGTCGACTGCAAACAGCCTTCACTCCGACGAAATTACCGAAATGATGGTATCAGGAAACCAATTGCTATTTGCATCACCCTCTGATGGACTAGCTCGATACGATTGGAGCTCTGGTTTTTGGTTGTCAACATGGGATGATGGAAATTGGCTTTCAAGCAATACTATTTCTGGAATGGCCCGTTCAGGCACAGATTTATTCATTCTCAACGGCGATGAACTCCGAATCTATGACTCGTCCATTGGCGTGTTTACCGGTTCGATATCCATCTCGAATTTTGGGCTTTCGGGTGAAGGGGAGGACCTAATCATGTGGCCATCGATTGGCTCAAGGTCGCCATCGAGTGAAATGTTGTTGCTCGGCAATGGCTTCGGCTCATTTGCTGAACTTACGCCCGGTAATGCTCCACTTCAAACTGGAACCCTCCTCATCGGCAGCGGCCCCACATCTTCGGGAATGCAAGATGCAACCGAACTGAACGGCATCGTCTTTGTCGCAGCCGAACAATACATGAATCGTTTCGATACTCAGGCTTCACGCTGGCTTCAACCTGTTTTCCTTGGAACCAACGTGAATTATTTGATGAACGACGGCTCGCATGTGTTCATTGCTTCTGAGAGTGGATTGCATCAAATGCACAACAATGGAACGCTACTGCAAACATGGGACTCTTCGAATACTGATTTGGAACAGGACAACATCATTCGGGTTGACTCTGATGGAAGCATTGCGGTTGGAATTACGGGTCAAGGACAAATGGTCCGAGTTGATTTAACCGGCATCAATCCTGTAGAAACTCCTGAATATGATTCTGCTGCTGTCGACCTTGCATTGTTTGGCAATACTGTGTATCTGGGTACCAACAACAACGGTGTGTTGAGGTATGACCTCTCCAATGATTCGTGGCTCACACCTTGGATTTCAACTGGAGTCAACAATGCAAACAATGTTCCTGTTGCTGTAACTGGCGATATTCTTTATTTCGGCATTCCAGGATACGGAGTTGCCCGAAAGGACCTCGCAACAGGGGAGCTTCTGACTCCGCTTATTGCCTCAAGTAATTCTCCCGGCCAAGGCGGCTCAACAAGCATTCTGCCAAGTTCAAACATCTATGCCCTTGAAGCAGATGGCAGTAATCTGTACATCGGTACCAGTTCAGGTGCAATTGAATGGGACGGGTCAAGTTCCACAACATTCCAAACCGGACGCCAATGGAATACTCGGCCCCAACAATACTTCGATTTCACCGTTACTGGCGGAAATGTCTATGCTGGAACCAATATTGGTGTTTGCAAATGGCCGACCAATCAAATTTCATCTACAGACCCTGATTGCTTGAATGTCTATGATGGCATGCCAAACTGGGCCACATACTCCGTCGAAGCAGACAGTTATGGATACATATACGGAGGAACCAATTCAGGTGTCGGAATAATCACAGTCAACCCGTACGACGTCGTTGGAGAATGGGAAGCAGGAGAACAAACCAATAATGCACCTGTTGTGGTAATCGGCGATGTGGCTTTTATCGCACTCGATGGAATCGGTATTGCTCGGTATGACATCCCCAACAACGCTTGGCTCACGCTATGGACTAATGACAACTATCTTGACGACGGAAATGAGGATGCAACTTCACTCTCTGTCGATGTTGATCCTGAACTCATCTGGATCGGGGGTTCTGATGGATTCCAGTTGCTCAATGCAACCACAGGAGCTGAAGTGTATGATATTGAAAAGTCGAGCAGCCTATTTGCTGGAAGTGGAGATCCTCTCGACATGATTTTGAAAGGTGATATCATGTATTATCACGATGGCACAAGCAGCGATAACCTGTATCGGTTCAACGCTCGAAACTTCACTGCCCTAACGTCTCTCGATGTTGGTACCCAGGTTGGTCAAAACAACGGCGATATCAATGGAATGAACCTCGTTGGTGACGTGATTATGATCAGTATCGCCTCTCAAAATTGGTGGCAAGTCGATGGATCCGGCGGGGTTGCTCAATGGAACACGAGCAGCAACTCATGGGGCGGCAATATTCTCCCTATCGGGCAAGTTGACCGAGTAACAGCATACGAGTCATCCTCCGGAAACCTCTGGGTTTCTTGGGGAGAGAGTAACCTCGAACTCATTGCACCAAACGGCACCACAATAGGCACATGGGATGATGATGAGTTTAATTTCCCAATTCGAGAAATTCTAGAGTACAACGGAGAAGTTCTGTTTGCCACGGAAGACGGAGTGGCTCGATACAATGAAACCAGCAATCAATGGCTTACGTTGTGGGAGGAAGGAAACGGACTTCCAAATAACGCGGGTGACAGAGTCTATGAATTATGGACTGATGGATTAAACCTTGTCATTGGCGGTGGAGATGTCAGCGGCTTCGGCCAATTCCGAGGCGGCTCGGTTTCGCACTGGGACGGTACGCAATGGGACCAGTACAGTTTGGGCCAAAGTGGAACACCAAACGGATACCCCCTCTCCATGACAATGTGTGGAGGTGTGTTGAACATTGGCGTATATGCAAATAACGGTGGAGTTGTTCGTCTTGACCTTACCAATAAGAGTATTATTGGCTCTTTTACTCAAGCAGACTGGAATGAAAACTACGGTGAAGTTTCGGGCGTGGCATGTGACTCAACCGATACATTGTATGTAGCGTTCTATGAAGATGGTGCTGATATCAAGAAGTTCAGTTACCCGTCAAATACTTGGCTTACTCCAATTACTTCTACGGCAAACGGTTTGCCAAGCGATCGAGTTTGGTGGGATGCTATTGGCTACGCCAACGGAGCACTCGTTCTTGGCCATGGAATTGGTACCTCTGGTAGCAACATCATTGGCGGAGGTTTTTCAAAAATTGCAACTTCAGGCAATTCCAATTCTCAAGCAAATGTAAACGGCGCCGGCTCATCAGTGACCTCCTTCCAGTGGCAAGGCAACCAGTGGCTGATGGGCCAAGCTGGTGGTTCATCCGGATTCAGTAAAGTCGAAACCATAAACGCTCTTGGCCGAAACACAATCACAACGCTACCAGGGCTCGCCAGTGGACAGGTGTCTGCAATAACCGGAAACGGTACGCACATTTGGATGGCAACGGCCGGTACAAACCAAGGCTCAGGCCAGTCAAGCGGTGCCGGATTACTTCAAGGTGAAAAGCAAGCAGACGGGACTATTTTGTGGCAAGACGGTTGGACAATGGCGGCCAACAGTAAAGCACAAGACTGTGAGTTAATCGGTACAGATCTTTACATCAGCACAACGCCTACAGGACTATACAAACTCGACACCCTAACCGGTATTGTCACACGGCTCAACGGCGGATTACATTCCAATCTCGACGGTATGGTTCGATACGGAAACTCTCTCGTTCTTGGATTGATGGGCAGCGGCGGTTCTGCACCTGGAGTACAAATGTTTGACCTTCAGAGCGGCTACGGTAACGGCCGTTTGATTGGAGGATTACCGTCCAATTCAGTGAACAACTTCGCTGCAACCTCCGACGTACTCTACATTGCAACAAACGGCGGAGTAGGCCGATGGAATTATGCTGCCCAGGACTGGATAAACCCGCTGACTACAACCGATGGACTTCCAACAAATATTGTTGAAGATGTATTGGTTGAAGGCAACTACCTCTGGATGGCAACTCCAACTGGGCTGGTTCGAATGAACCTCACTACAAACGCTACTAATGTATACAGTTCAGCATCTGGACTTATGGGGACTTCAACAAAGTCTCTCACTTCCTATTCCCCGCCGTCGGTTGGTTTTGCTGAAACTATGCTGTTCATCGGCCATGACGGGGCAGGAAACGAACGTCCTGCAGTGACCACAATCGGGTTGACCTCTGGTGCAATAGTTGGGCATGAGTTTGATCAATTACCCTCAAACAATGTCGACGCGTTAACTAGCGATTTTTGGGGCATCCACATTGCGACCGACATAGGTCCAATGACACATTGGAACAGTTCCTCTGGCTTCTTTGAAAACGGCATCGCCTCGTTCCAAATATTTGGCTGGCCTGTGGATAAGATGGTCAGTGATGGCGACGATCTGTTGATTTTTGGTGGAGATGGGGTGTCGGTTGTTGAGGCACGTACGAGCACTCACCAAAACAAAAAGATTATTCCTATGCCAGGACTTACCGGTGGAACAATCTCCGCAGATTATATCTGGCTAACAACCGATGGTGAAGGCCTATTTGGATTCGAAAACAATGCTCAATACACCGAAGTAGAAAGAATCTCAGTACGCTATGCAGACCCGCTCAATGTTGGTTTCAATTTGGTTAACCAAGACATCTCTGATATGACTCATCCGGGCATGGAGATTGTTCTTGCCGATCTCAACTCCACTGTTCCGCTCGATAGCAGCATAGGTGTTGCAGGTACCAATGGAATCCTGTTCCAAACTGTACCTCTGGCTTTTACCTCACCAGTCAATAATGCTGCAACATGGGCCTACTCGAAGAGCCTGAAGTACAACGCTACTATCGAACTCAATAACAATCCTGACTTTGAAACCTCGATGCAACTCGCTGTGGAAAATGGCATTATTATTAATGGTACACAATTTATGACGATGACGCTTCGCTCACCTTCGAACGGTTCTATGCATGTTCGGCTCATCTACGACTATGTTCGAACCGAGACTCCCGTGGAATTGAGAGACCTTGACGATAGGCCGGATGATGGTGGTGGGGCTTTACTCGCAAACTGGACCCTGGTGCATGACGAGAATTTCGCACGATATCTCGTCTATGTGAACGAAGGACCGTTTTCAACGACCACCGGCTTGCCTCTTACTGCTGATGACCTTGTTGGCAGAACCGTTGACAAAGCTATCTCACTCCACAGCAGACTCTCGAGCGAAGTTACAACGGCCAACGGACAACCGCTTATCGATGGCCAAGAATACTATGCCGTTGTCGTCGTCGAATACGATGATGGGCACCTCGGCACACCGTCTCCAGTAATGGGGCCGGCCTCTCCAAGCAACGAAATCCCACTATCGCCTCTTTGGGCAAGAGCGGGACCTCATGATGGTGGTGATGATGGGGACCTAGAAATAGAATGGGCGCGTTGTACTTCGCTCGACCTTGCTGGAACAATGATTTATGCCTCGACAAATTCAATCACTGATGCACTTGGATTAACTCCGATTGCTGAAGTGAACAAGACAGAAGGTAACACCACTGTTGTGTCACTTGACGCTGGACAGCCGTATTGGCTCGCCCTCACATGTGCTGATGAATCCGGCCAAGAGGATATTTTGAATCCGACAATCATTGGACCTGTAGTACCTACAGGCGGTCTTAACGACAACACTGCTCCACCGAAAATGGAAAATGTCGCCGCAATCGACACTCCTAACGATGATGGCGGTAGAATCACCGTTACTTGGGACGTTAATCCAGCAGAGGATTGCACGTTCTATGCTATCTTTATTCGATTATCTTCAGGCAGTATTGACAGCGAAGTGATACCATCTACCTCTGTTGCAAACAGTGGGTATTCTCAAGCGAAAATAATTGATGATTGTTCTGAAAACTCAACGACTGTTACCAACATCGACGGCGTTGGGCTTGAAGATGGACAAGCCTACTATGTCGGCGTAGTCGCTTACGATGATTGGCTCAATGCCAACCTCGATGATGTCGATGTTGTGAAGGTTACACCTCTGCGTAACAATGCAGGCAGCGGAACAATTCCTGATAGAGTGAACTCTATCAACGCCTTTGATCATCCAGACGATGACGGGACTGCAATCGATGTAATATGGTCAATTTCAGACGCTGATGACTTCTCGCATTACATTGTTTGGGCAGCTGATAGGCCACTTTCAGACCTCTCGGTCGCATGGGCAGCATTTGGCGATGATGAGAATGAGTGTGCTTGCTTGAAGATAAACAAACAATGGATTGATGAAGATTTCAACCCAATCGAACTGTCTATCTCGACTGCACTCTATGGCGGCGACTCTATTGTAGACGCAACACCACAAATCATCAAACCTGACGTTGAACTCTATGTCGTAGTTACCGTACATGACTTGGCTGGAAATGTTCATTTGACTCAACTCCCGCAGGCTACGGTAATCCCAATCAACAATTTGCAAGACGTTACAGCACCCGGTGTGATCTCTTCACTGAATCTCTATGATCGACCGAATGATGACGGAAGTGCTCTCATGCTTGAATTCGATTTGAGTAATGAAAGTGATGTTGCAGGATATGAAATCTATGCTGCAACATGGTCATTTGACGCTGTAGGACTGGGTAGTTCCGGTCCTGCCACACCGATTGCATCACTCTCTCGGCTGCCGGACTTACCGCTAACTATCGACCTTGTAGCTGGCGATACACCTGTTGTTGCCGGTCAAGAGATTTGGGTTGCTGTCGTGGTCAGAGATACTGCGGGGAATGCTCAAGAAATCAATCTTGTAACTGTATCGAGCCAATCAGTGGATGACGGAATTGATGACTTGGGCGGTTATCTTGACAAAATCGAGGATGTCTCGCTCTCTTGGAATTCCGAAAACAACATCCTTGTAGAATGGAGCCACTCCACTGACTCCAGTGTTCGAGGATACAGAGTATACATATCGCAAACAGAATTTACTTCCACCTCAGAGGGTGATTTTGTTGCAGAAGTAAAGGCATCGAACTCGTTCTTAATAACGCCAAACAATTACCAGCCATTAACCAATTCCTCAGCGTGGTATGTCGCCGTCACACCTTTTGATGACCTCTTCGAACGCGAGGAAGTCGAACCGGTCATGCTGGATATCTACGGCAAAGACGCAAACAATGCAAATTCAGGTGAAGACTCCAACAATGAGAACGATTTCTCTTCACTGCTTACAACACCAAACCTACTGGCGGCTGGACTCGTTTTCACAGCCATGTTGCTTTTGGTAGCCATTGTACGCTCTCGTGGTGGCCAACGTAAGAGAGACCGAACACTAGAGTTACAAGAAGCAACTTGGGGCATTCAAGATAACAATTGGGATTCATTTGGTTCCCCTGCGGCACCACCAATGCCCTCAAAGCCAGTACCATCAGTTCCTGAAACGCAGGCAAACGACATCTACGCTGCTGCCCAACGTATTGAGAATCAAGACTTGTACGGCCGTCCGGCATACCAATCGCCGCAACCCGTTATGCGACCAGTTCAAAATGATGCACTCATGAACGACCTAGCTGAGTCCAATACGCCACAACTCCCGCGAGCAAGTATTGATACCTCATTCTTGGATGACTTGCTTTGAGGGGTGTCAATGAGTGAAGGCAGCCTGCCAAATCCCCGTGATGCAGTGTTTACCACTGCGTTATGGGATGGTGGATTCAAAATTGCGGACTGGGAAAAACACATCGAGAGAATGAAAAAACATGCTGAATGTTTACGAATACCGTTTCCTCTCGACTTTGCCCTGAGTCTCGGGCAAAAGATGAATGAATTGGCAGTTAACGATAGTTTGTCTTTAGAGACCACTCCTAACAGACTTCTTCGGATTGAATTGTCAAGAAATGGAACTATTTCCTTAGAAACGAGATTCATCGATTTTCGAAATGAAGATATCGACGCAGTAACGGTTGCTGCACCTAAATGGGCAAAGAGAGTAAGCGGCACAAAGCACGGGTCTTGGGGCCCTTATCGCCAAGCAAAACATACTGCCGAAAGTAAAGGGGCAGACCTCGCTTTCCTTGTCGATGCTTATGCGATTATCGATGCCGATAGAGCAATGCCAATCGTCATGGATGAAGATGGTACGGCTTGGATTGCAGCACAGGAACAAGGTGGGGTAGAGAGCATTACCTTCGCATTAATTTCTGAAAAATTGCAGAGCTCGGGAATACCTGTTCAATACGGGAGATTGAATGAACGGTTGGTTGCACGAGCAATCGAAGTAGTAGCCATTGGTAGCGGAATGGGTGCATGCAAAGTTCTTTCATTAGATGGAGAAGAACTTGGGAGCAACAGAACGCTTACCACATTTTGTCAATCAGTATTAGAACAGCATTATCAAAACCAAACAACATGGAATGACGTGAGGGGTATGGATGAGTCTTGAATTACTTGGACTGCAAAACCATCTCAGAAAAGAGGGGTTGCTCGGACAACAGGCTGTAAAATATGGAGGGCCTGATGAAATTCTTCTTTGTTCAAGTGGACCTAGTTCACATTTAGCACAATTTTCGATATTATGTGGCCCACCAAGATGGCGAGTGAAAATACTACAACCGAAAAATACCGTTGCCCCTTCTCCTCACAGCCCATTGAACGGCGAGATAAAACTGGACCCTAACAAACAAAACTTCACTGCCATCGTTGAAGAATGGAAACATGGTTGCTGGTATCATTCAACCTCCATATTTGCTAATTCCATTGAAGAGGTGCTGAAGAAATTACGAACACTAACACCCCATTTACCGTTTGAAAAGAAGCCTGATGATTCACTGCCCCAGCGACCGTTTTGGGCAGGGGCTTTTGCATATGATATGGTTCAGTGGACACAACCAATTAATCTTCAACATCCACCAAAGGATGGGGAGCTTTTGACTGTTCTGTGGCTTATTGAAAATATGGTTGTACAAGAAAGGGAAACAGATTCCATATCTGTCCATTGTATACATCAAGACCAATGGTCTGACAAGGTTCTCAAATTCACAGACAAAAAGTTCCCTTTGCCAGATCTCGAAGAACCTGCATTTTCTCATGATTCTAGTTCAATGTCCGACAAAAAACATGAGCAAGTCATCGAAGATATTCGTGAAAGCATCCGTTCAGGACAAATGTATCAGGTGAACGTTGGAAGGTGGTGGGACGGGGAATTAAACGAACACCCACGAACAATCTTTCAACGCCTAACGACTAGCAATCCAGCGCCTTTTTCAGCATACATTGATGCTCCAGATTTGAATCTATCAATAGTCTGCTCATCACCTGAAAGTCTTTTGAAATGCGATAATCAACAAGTCTTTACTTCTCCAATTAAAGGTACTCGACCACGGGGATCTACCTCCACAGAAGAACATCTCCTACGCATAGAAATGGTCGATGATGAAAAAGAACGTGCTGAACATAGAATGCTGGTTGACCTCATGAGAAATGATATCGCTCAAGTTTCGAAAGTTGGAAGTATATCCATCAAACGGTTTGATGTAGAAGCATATGCGCAAGTTCAACACCTCGTTTCTCACCTTTCAGGAGACTTGAAGAAGGGTAAGAGTGGTATTGATGCCATTCAAAATGTATTTCCCGGCGGTAGCATCACTGGTTGTCCACGAACCGTCGTCTGTGCAGCAATAGACGAAGTAGAGAAGCGCCCCCGGTCGTTTTGGACGGGTTCACTTGGATGGATTGATGTTCACTCTGGTTCATGTGCCTTGAACATCATGATTCGAACGCTTATTGCACATAAAACAAGGTTTGGGTGGACAGGTTCTGTTGCGGCAGGAGGAGGCATCACCATTGGTTCGATTCCTCAAGCAGAAGTTAACGAAGCAAAATGGAAAGCCGCCGCTCTCAGGCGGGCTTGTGGTTGGTTAGAGAACGACGATTCATCGTTACCTACTAGAAAACTCGCGACTCATCCCTTAGAAATAGAGGCGGCACCGATAACTTTCGCGCAAGGCTCAGTTCAGTTCATCCAAAAATCAGAACCGAAAATTAACGGTGTTCTTCTTATTGACAATCTAGATTCATTCACATTGAATATTGCTCATGCCGTGGCTGGATTGGGATATGATGTCTCTATTCTTGAAGCCAATGAACATCTGTCACGAGATACATGGGATACTGATTCTGCTCGAGATTTAATACATCGGCTCGAACCAAGCCATATCATTTTGGGGCCTGGACCGGGCATACCTAGCGACTCACCTCTAACATTAGCAATTGCTAAAGCGTCGCTCCAATCAGAAATCCATCAACCCTTACTCGGGATTTGTTTGGGACACCAAGCGATTGGGCTTGCTGCAGGAATGACTGTTGGTCGTTCCCCAAATGGCCCTGTTCATGGGGCTCCGCGTTCATGCAAGCATTCGGAAAGCGGAATTTTCTCTGGTATCCAATCACCTAGCCTTTTCACTCGATACAATTCATTGTGCGTGTCGATACAGGAAGATGCGTCCATGCTAGATTTGACATACGAAGAAGTAACAAATGAAATTATGGCACTCGAACACAAAACATTACCGATACATGGTGTTCAGTTTCATCCCGAATCGGTCGGTTCAAAAGACGGGTTGAAACTGCTAGATAATTTTCTTAAGTTTGAAGCGGATGCTTGAAGAATCGGGAGTGCTTCGACTCATTTGAGGGGCCACTATGCCAACATGCAGACATTGTTCAAGCACCTATTCCCGGGAACAATTCATCCACGGTAATGGACCAAAATCACAAGTTTGTGTTCGTTGTGGTGTTGAAAAAGGGCTTATCTCTAAAGAAGAGGCCTCGAACATGTTCGATGATTCACTGCGGAGTGCTCGATTGCAAGTTATGGCTCGTCGCTACAGTGTTTTCATGTACATCCCTTTACTATGGACGCTGTGGATTATCGTACTCAGTGACGTACGGCCTTGGGGTTGGTACTTCCTTGGACTATTGATCGTTCTAACGCTTATTGCACCAGTATGGTTCATCTACCGAGGTGGTCAGTATTCAGGTGATATGGCAAGGTTGACCCCTAACTTTGAACGACCTAAGGGGCACTGACTAAGTCTTAGCGTGAATTTTCAAAACATCGCCATCGATTAATTCGTGTTCTGAGCCAACAACTCGCCTGGTTCTTCCGTCAACACCGCGAATGAATCCATCACCCAAATCACTGTGAACCTTGAACGCCAGTGTCTTAGCTTGAATACCAAAAGGTACAACAAAAGCATCGGGAAGGATTTTTCCATCTCCATCAGTCCAGTGGGTTTCATCTTGAACAGGGTAGACAACTATGTGATTTAGTTCGTCAAACAAAACTGTATCAATCATAGATGAAACTCCTGTGCCTTTGTTGATTGAAAGTCTTTCGAGCATATGGTCCAACGCTTTGTTTTGTGCCTCCGAAAGGGAGTTCTGAGCAGGATATTGAAAACTATCTTCTCCGGGAACATATTCGATTAGGTTTGCAGAAGAGGCGCGTCGTAAAGCCAATTCGACATCAGCCATGCACGGAATTAAGCATCCATTAACTTCAATTCCCTCAAGAACTTCGGGCGGTGCTATGTCAAACTTATTTGCGGCAATATGAATCGGAAATAAAATTCGGCGTATTTCAAAAGCAAGTGAAAAGATTACAGATTGTTCCCAATCCCATGGGCTACCTAATTCAGTATGCTGTTTTTTGAATGACTCAAAAGCTAATGATATTGATTGAAAAGTAGCGCCTAAACCAGTTAATTGTTCTTGAAGATACGTCACAAGCCCCTTTTCACCTTCTGCTTGGACCCTTCGAACTCCTCGAGTCCAACCATCGAAAAGTAAACCAGAAATCCAAGCATCAAGTTCTTGACTCAAAAATTGAATTTCCTCTCGTATACGCAGTTGAGCAACCGCCTTGGTCTGTTGGCTGCCTTGGGGATTACCCTCAATATCAGTGCTTCCAGCCGCGTCAACAACCTGAATCAAAGCATCGCAATTTGCTAAATCGGCCAAGAAAGCGTTGCCCCTTCCTTTACCTTCGCTAGCCCCTGGCACGAGTCCCGCAATATCGACCAAAAAACATGGAACAAGTCGGCGATGAGCAACGCACGAACCTGTTCTTGGCTCACACAGACTACCGCGGCGAGGGTCCTCATTATCGGCTGGTTGTATTCTGCCCTCCGATTCAAGCCTGGTGCGAAGATCTTTGCAAGGACAGGGGAGACGCGCTGCGACAAATGCGACGCCGACATTCGGTTCTATGGTACAAAATGGATAATTTGCAATATCGACCTTTGCTAACGTGGCTGCGCTAAAAAAGGTCGATTTGCCAACATTTGGTTTGCCGACAAGTCCGATTTTCACTGCAAACACACCTTTTGAGCGTGATTACTCTTCTTCAGAGTCAAGAATTTCATTACGAATCTTCGCCAGCATAATATCTAATTCTGGGAGATTCAATCGGCCATCACCATCAAGATCGACAGCTGATACGAGACGGCCCATTTCCCATGGTGGAAGGTTTGCAATGTTGGCATTTGCAAGTGCTTCCCTGAATTCATAGCCGTCAATTTCTCCAGACCCGTCTAGATCTATCGAATTGAAAAATTCAAATATCGTTTGCTTTGTTTGCTTGAGATGTTGTGCAAGCATAATCAACTCCTCTGGCATAGGATACTCTGTAATTTCATCGTTATGTAATTGGGCAGATACCCGAATGAGTGATGACCCACCTTCGTCTTCCTCAACCTCGCCAATGTTTAGTTGGGTATCGATGCCAACCCCTCTACCCAGGAGTGTTCGAATTGTAGTTGAGCCTTCAACCAGTGTATAAGAGTGGATATCAGTAGGAATTGGTGTGTCTGTAAGTGAAGCATTGTTTGGACGGCCCGTGTGAATCATCGAAAGTGCAGCCAGAATTGTTCCGATTACGACAGGATAGAACATTGCAGCAGAAACAAGATAGAATCCTCCAGTTGAGGCAATTGCATCTTCAACTCCAGAATTGGTGACCGCATACTGAGTGAAATCGCCGATTAGACCGGAAATTGTAGCCGTTAGGCCACCAATTATGGTGAACCAAACTGCAAGTTGGGCGTTACTGGCCTTTGCTAATTGCTTTTGAGAAGTCAATGGGTATGAAGTGAAAATAGCAGCCAGCATCATGAGGCTGCCTACTGTGTAGATAAATCCAGAATCAACTGTGTGAGCCATAGAACCAAGTTTATCCATTCCGACAAACGTATCCATTCCAGTAAAGAATCCGCCTACTGCGAAAATTGGAAGTACCATCATGGCAGAAGTTGCAGCAAATGCACCTGGACTCTTGACAATTTTTTCTGGGTTCGATGCTGCAGTTGCAACCATATTGACTGAACCAGCAAACAATGGAAGAAGTCCCAATGCCATGAGTATTGCCCCGACGTTTTGCAACAATTCACCTGCATCTGCTGATGACATAAAGAAGGGTGGGATGGTTACAAACAAGAATACCATGTTTGCTTTTTGCATCGATGCCGACCAAACCGGCTTACCGGCTGTGAAAGGAATAATGTGGTATGCGACTGCAAAGATTAGTGCAAGGGGAACCCAGCCGTTGAGGACTCGCTCAGCCATCCAAACCATTTGTGTAGCATCTGCAATCTCTCCAATGAAGATTAACAGCATACTCATAATCTTAGCAACCAAAGCGAGTACCAAAAACCAACTTGTTGGAGAGATGTCATCGTGTTCTCGATCACCGAAGGTGATGAAGATGTTGATGAGTAATGCAAGGTGGAGCATTGCAGACAGCAAGAGCATGGATATGTTTTGTAGTGTTTCAAGAACACTTGACTCGTTTTCAATCGTGATAAACGAAAACACTGCGGGCAAAAGCAGCACTGCTATTGTTGAAGCAGTTAACAGAGCAGCTACCATAGATGCGCTGGCTTCACTTGCAAGTCGCCCTTTAGAGGAGCGAGAAACGGCAACCAATGCAGCACCGACAAGAAGATAATTCATTGCGGTGGAAAAGAAAATGCGCGTGTAATCCGTAAGCATTGAACCGTCATCATAACTCCAACCGACGCTAGAAAGTGAATTTAGAGCGGTTGGGTCATAGCGATGCCAAATTCCCAAAAAGGTACTGAGTACGGCCATGAAAAACCAAGCCATACCGTAGCGCATCCAGGTCTTGGTTCCACTACCTGCCTCATCCTTGAACAAATCGATAAGTCCAGCAGGTGCTTTGTTGAGAAGAAACAGTCCAATTTGGCGTAATGGACTTGCCATTCCTCCGATTCCTTTGACCATATAGTTCGAGACTAGAGCTAGTACACCGACAATCAGTGCTGTTGAAATGAATACTGTTTCCATACATCACACCCCCTAATCTACGATAACCTCGCTAAGCAACGATGCAACAATTGCACCCAAACCGATGAGTATTCCAATGAGATAATACCAGATTCCACTTCCTCCAAGATTTCCAATCAAAGGGACGAGTTCTCCAAGCAACGGGATTGTGTCCCATCCAAAAACATTTGAGAACAAAGCAAGTAGTCCGAGAAGGGTTACACTAAACAGCGTCAAAAAGACTCTACTGCTCGATGGTTCTCCAGTTCCAACCGTCACATCAGGTAAAGTTGTAGCATTGGTCATTTTTGTTCACCCTCATATGACCCCGTAGGGGTCATTCCGCCCACTCGTATTGCGGTCATAAACATTCACTCCTTACACAGAGGATTTCTTCGATTGAAAAAAGGGCTATAAAGAACGAAGATTATCCAGTATATTTCCCCTTCGAGGTTTTGAAATTCCAAGGGGAGTAGGTAGAGATTGTTCAAGAAGAAGTTCTTCTTTCCACACGGATTCACATGTACATGAAAGGCCGGCGAATTCCTCAAGTTCTCCCGAAACAGCATATCGCTCAATCGCAGCAACAACTTCCGAGTCGCAAGAGCCGCAGTTGTGCGCACCTCGTACCTTGCCACCGGCGGTGGGGTGGATTATCAATCGGCACACTTGGTCTGCATCGCCATTTTTTCCGCCGTTAGGATGAATCGTTGGATGGACTCGTCGAATCATTTCAACCAAGGACCAGAGCCAAGGTGGACGATATTCGTTATTTCGATGCAAACGATCGATGATTGTTCCACGTTGGATATTCATCGGATTCACGGAAATTTCATCGCTTCTTTCAGCGACATCTTCAATCCACTTCACACCGTGATTCAAAGCATCGGCTTCGCTCATAAACGGGGGTTTGAACATAAGGTATGTCTTTATTCGAATGCCATGATTTTTGAGATTTTCAACGGCTCTATCCCATGACTTTGTCGAAAAACCTTTGTTCACGTGGAAGCGAAGTACTTCATCATCGTAAGCTTCCAGCCCGATTGCAACAGCAAAACTTTGGTTGAACTGCTTCGCCCAAGTTAATTTTGCATCAGTTAACTGTTCACACCGGCTTTCAACAATCAATTCCTTACCAAGACTTTGACAATCAGACAACACAGTCTGTTGAAATTCTACGGGTATTTCTCGATCTTCTAGCAATGAACCGCTCGTGTAAACTTTGACCATTGCATGGTCTTTGAAATCCTCAAACTTCTCCTTGGCATATTGCCACTGGGCATGGAGGTCTTCATTGGTAACATCATCCCTTGTATCGTTAAAATATCCACAAAAAGTACAACCACTGGACCACCACCAATGGCAACCTTTGGTTCGCAGAATTACGGTAACTGCACTGCAAGGTGTACCATCTGCAAGGGTTTCAGGAGTGAAATACACCGTCGCTGGCTCACTTGCATCCCATGACTGTTGGCGAGCGATGGCCCATGGAGTATTTGCTGGGGCTTTTACCAGGTCGTGAATGCGGGAGCCTTTTTTGCCTTCACCAAGTAGTGTGAGCGTTTTTGGCTGCGACATTCTACTCCCTCGTGCCTTGGGGCATACCGTTCATGTTTCAACCCACCGGAGATTTCCTCAATTAGTTTGTATTGGGCGGAATAAAATCGTGGTTCCGGCCTGAACAAATTCACCTTTTGGATGTGAAGAGTTGTGATCTTCAGCAGAAATTACCTCCGGAGAAAAATGAGTTGCTGGAGCCCTAATGTCGACACGAGAACCTAAACGTATCATCCCATAACGCTGACCTCGACGAACTTGAGAATCCGTTCCTAACCACGGCACGATTGTTCTAGCAAGAATTCCTGATATCTGGGTGACTTCAATCATCATGTTATCCTCGCTACGAAAAACACTTCGAACACGTTCATTGTACTGGCTTTCTTTCTTAAATGCCGGGCGAAATGGACCTCTTTTCAAACCTTTACCGGTACGGTGTTCCATTCGAAGCAAAGTTCCGGCGCACGGTGCGCGGTTAACATGAACATCCAATGGCGACATAAAAATGGCAATTCTAATAACGTCGTTGTCGGATTCTTCACCCTCAGAAACTGCTTCGAACCGCTGCTCTGTTTCGAACTGAAGTGGCTTACTGAGAGGTTCGGGGAACCAGACACCTGTCGTATCGTCAGATACGCAATTACCTGAACTTACTTCCTCTTTTGATGGACGGCGGCCGTTGGCTCGTTCTCTTCGAATAAACATAACATGCCCATCAGCAGGACTGACAAGAATTCCTTCTTCCCGAGGGATTGGTCGGTCTGGGTCACGCCAAAAATTAGCACTAAAAGCAGAAAGCATGAAGCAAAAAATAGCAAATAAAGGGATTAATCCGTACAACGAATCAATTGTAGCGCCAATAATTAGCGCACATCCTCCCATGAAGAAAGGAATCAGAACTGGACCGTGCCCCCCGTGGGCCAATCCAGACATCTACTCACCTCAATCTGCCCAAGGGTCATCGCCATCAGCCCACGTGGCAGAGGCTGTTGTGGCACTCGGTGATTCTTCTGCAGCATCTTCGGCAGCATCTTC
>DAIUCF010000010.1:43437-48824 GCA_036846305.1 Candidatus Poseidoniaceae archaeon
GTTCATCGGATTTTTCGTCCGGGACTTCAGAAGCTTCGTCCGATGATTCTTCCACTGTGTCGGCCACCTCGACGGTTTCTGTGCTTTCCTCAGCGGCATCTGCTTCTGCTTCAGCCATATCCGAAACACGTGCCTCGACCATATCCTCCATACGTTCAGTAAACGCACGAGCCATGTGCTGAGACTTACGTTCTGCTTCGATTGCTCGTTCAATCATCTCGTATCGAACCTTGATTGCTTTGTTTAAGTCCTCAAAAATTTGCATGTGATCAACATACCAGTCGTCACGAGCCTTCATTTCAACAACTGCGTGTTTCAAATCGTTATCGAGTTCTTCTGCAATGCTGAAAACAGTACTAACACGCGTCTTTTCACGTGAGTACTTTTCCTCCATCTTTTCCAATTCAGGTTCAAGATGTTCGACCTTTTTAGTAGCCTTAACCGCCCGTAGTTCGAGTTCACGTACACGAACTTCCTTTTCAGAAAGAAGTGCTTCTTGGGTTTCCTTCTCAATTTCACGTTCGATGATTTCTTTTTCAAGAACCTCGATGGTCGCTAGAGCATCTTCCAAATCTGCTTGTGCAGAAGTGAATGCTTCGTAAAGGACCTTGATCTGGTCCTCGTATTCATCAGCCGACAATTTTTTGACTGCGGGTTCAAATTCTTCTGGTGCAATGGTTCCATCTTCGGTCATTTTTTCACCCGGAGGTAAGCCTCCATGAACACCCACACGCCACCACCCTATCAAGCCGACGCATGGTAGGACTGACCAAAAGCCCTCATTTAACAAAAATTACCGGTACGAATCGGTAACAGCGACAAGTTCCCTGGCGATACTTACCTCGCCCATAGAATGTCCAGCATCAGGCACGATTGTCAAATAACTTGAAGGAATTGCTTTGTGCAATTCCCATGCACTACGAGCGGGACAAACAACGTCGTAACGACCTTGAACAATATGCATAGGTAGGTGTTGTATAGCATCTACGTGGTTGAGAATGTGTGCTTCGTCAAGAAAAATACCATTGATGAAATAATGACATTCAATCCTTGCAAATGCTACTGCAAAATCCAAATCTTCGGCCTTTTCAAGATACGATGCATCTGGAAACAAACGGCTTGTCGCCATTTCCCATCGAGTCCATTCCTTCGCAGCAGCACGGCGAATCTCAATGCTTGGACTCGTAAGTCGAGTGTAGTAGGCTTGAATCAAATCATGTTGTTCATCTGACGGAATATGTTCTCGATAAGCCTCAAAAGCATCGGGGAAGATGTGACTTGCACCGTCTTGGTAGAACCAATGCAACTCACTTTTTCGACACATGAAAATACCTCGTAATATTAAGCTATCAACTCGTTCAGGGAACTGCTGAGCGTAGACCAAAGAAAGTGTTGAGCCCCAGGAACCTCCAAAAACATGCCATTTTGGTATCCCGAATAGTTCTCTTAGCATTTCTATATCCTTAACTGATGCATGCGTAGTGTTGTCTTCCAGTTCTGCATGAGGTGTAGATTTGCCACAACCTCTCTGGTCAAATTGAATGATATTGTAGGCAGTTGGGTCAAAATATTGTCGATAACTGGGTTGCCCTCCACCACCAGGACCTCCATGAATCACGATAACTGGCATTCCGTCCGGATTGCCGCTTCTTTCCCAAGCGATGGTGTGTAATTCAGAAACTTGAAGGGTGCCGGTTTTGTACGGTTCAATCGGCGGATACAGCACTTCTTCTATGGTAGTTGTCACATCGAGCATGAGCGTTTCAAGAGTCGGTAGGAGAAGTTCTTTTCGCAATGGACATCTTCTTGTAATGCCTCGGTTCGAATGAAATTATGAGCCAACGTGAAGCGACCGACCTGTTCAGTGAATGGGCAGATAAAGGCAAAGATTTGGGGATGGAGAAGGGCCATGCTGCATCTGTTCATGATATGCTGAAAATTGCTGGCATACCACGAAATACAGATTTTACAGCCATTGATGTGGGGTGCGGAAATGGATGGGTTTGCAGGCTCATTCGTGAAGATGAAAAATGTTCTCGAATAGTTGGCATTGATGGGTCAGAAAAGATGATTGAAAAAGCCAAAGATTTGGATATTAATGGCGAGTACTACTTTGCAAAACTTCCAGAATGGCGGCCAAAGTCACAATTCGATTTGATTCACAGTATGGAATTCCTATACTATCTTCAAAAACCTGAAGAAATGCTGAAAGTATTCCACGATTATTGGCTCAAAAGTGGAGGAATGGTGGTTATTGGCATGGACCATTACCTAGAAAATGCAGACAGTCTCGACTGGGGCGGGGCGTTGAATGTCCACATGTCCACTCGAAGTATGAACCAATGGGAAAAAGCAATGCTCGATGCAGGTTTTATTGATGTGTCACTACATCAAGTTGGAGTTAAAGAAGGATTTGTTGGCACATTAGCATTAGTCGGCTACAAGTCATAGCCAGTTCATTCTTCAGTCTCTTTCAAAATTTCACTACCTAAAAAGCCCAATCGTAGGTCTCCATTCAAGAAAGGAGATGAGGCAAAGGTATGCTCAGTTGAAAGATTGATTTCTTGAGGCTCGGGGATTGTTTCTGGTGCTGCCGATAACTGGGCCATCCAGGCGACATGTTGAGAGAATTTTATTTTTGATTCATGATATTCCTCTGATGTCATTTGGATAATTCTTCCAGATGCCCCAATCAATAGTGAAGGAGGGAGTACGGTTCTACGCTGTGATTCTGGTTTTTGTGCCTCCATTGATTCCAATGCTAAAGAGTACAGTGCGAGTTGAAGTTTGTGCTGTTCAAGAATTGAGGCTTCTGCATCAGTAGAAGGCATTGGGTCGAGAAGATTGCCTGTATAGCTTTGCAAATAACTTCCATCTTCCGAATTTTCAGGGTTGAAATCGTCTCGGCATCCTTTGGTTTTTAGATCGACAACCTGCAAGAAACCATGTCCGTCCTCGTCCCTTAAGGCAAGTACAAGGTCTGCCCTGCCATCAAACACAACATCAACATAGGCAACCTGTGAAGATGCATGAGGACCTGTGACTGAGAAATTTGTTCTGTAAAGTTCGGAGAATTCAACCTTGTCGACATAATAAAATGGTAATTCTGTCCTCAGCCCCTCAACCACATAGCCATCATAGTCTCCACCACTTGCATACTTTCCAAGTAAGCCACCACGGACCAAACGGCCCAACTCGGCTAATCTTTGTCCTGTTTTTTGCGTAAGTTCAATATCTGATTTATCCAGACCAATGCCTTCCTCGGCCATCACGCGGTTAATGGTGTCCATATCATCGAGTTTATCTTCTCCATCGTAAAGCCACGCCGGAGGTAAAGGCATAACAGGCGGACTATTTTTTGTTGCAGGGTTCTGCAAACCAATTTCAATAAGCCGGTGCATAAGTGTTCCAAAAATCGTAGCCTCTGGGAAGAGTGATTTATGTTTCAGCTTCTCTGTATTTCGATTTGAAAAGAAATAAAATGGTTCCGGATTCCAACCCTTAACTTCTGTCAGCCAATGAGTTCGCGGGCTGTTGAAACTTGAATCAAGGCTGTGTGCTGGAATCCTCAATATTTGGTGAACAAGGGGAACTGGGCCTTCATTGGTTTTCTCGCTGGAGAGGGAATTCATTCTTTGTTCAACTTCATACCATTGCTGGAGTGGGGTTTGATTCTTGAGGTTGGGGAAGCATTGTGGACTATGGAATATTTTGATTCCTCCAAGTGATGGTATTCCCAGACTTGCTGAATTCGATAATGTGTATGGGTCGAGATTGAGCGTTGTTTCGGTAAATGCCGTGAGAGGTGACTCAAACTCATCTCCATCCAATAACCACGGGGAATCAAGTACCTCATTTTGATGTGAAAGGCTGCGTAAACCATCAACGAGCATCCCCCCCATAGTCTTCAGAGACGGTTTTACTCTAACCATAAGCCTCTTACTTTTAGGATCAATTTCTCCATTTCGAATTGGTGAACCTGATAAAATCAAGTGGTTCTTTACTCGGGTCAGAGCAACATAAAACTCTCGTCGTCGTTCCGCCTGTCGCTGTGCATGATCGATGCATTTCGTAAATTCCCAAAGACCATCACTGGGCCGGTCACGTGAACTCCAAGGGTTGATTCGTCCTGCGATGACTTGTGGTGTGACAAGGACGTTATTTCTCGCTGCTAATGCGGCATCTGACTTACCTGCATGGAACATTCCGGCAACCACAACCACAGGCGCTTGGAGGCCTTTTGCACCATGAATAGTCATAATTTGAACTGCACCTCCCGAAGGAGTAGTTATTGCAGAAGGGCCTTGAGTGCCCAAATCTTCTAAATCCTTTAGTCGAGTGAAAATAGCGGATGGTTCGTGGCCCAACTCGTTTCCAATATTGACCATTAAGGCACACAATGATTCAGCATTTTGACGAGATGTATCGCCTGGATACGCTACTAAAAGATCGGAATGGTCCAATATGGCATCGAACACATCGTGTAAAGCGCCGCACTGGACGAGGTGTTCGAGATGAACGGCAAGTTGACAAACTGATTCATTCGGAGCAAAGTGCTGAATTTTCTGCCACCAATTTCCTTCAAAGTCTTGGGTCATTAAGGCATGAGATTGAGCATCGTTGAATCCCATTATTGGAGAGCGGGCAAGAGTTAAAGCTGCATGTCGTGAGTGAGGTTTAGCTATCAGTTCAAGGCAAGAGAGAAGTGGCAAAACTACAGGTTGCGAAAGTAAAGAACCATGTCGATCTGCGATTACCGGAACACCGCGTAATTGCAATCTTGATATCAAATCTGGAATATGTTTTCGTGAGTGAACAAGAACCAGTACATCATCCGGTTGAACATTCGCCTTTTGTGGAGGTAATTCGGAGTACGAATCTTGTTCTGCGTTCCAAACTTGTGTTGTTTGCTGAGAAAGCAACGCCTGTAAACGAGCGGCGATAAGTTCGTTTTCTAAGTGCTGATTTGATGCTTCTGGTGCACTGAATGTATCAAAGTACTCGTCAAGTTCTAGACTCGGGTTTTGCGCATCTATCTGAAGCGGAAGAAGCCATTCAAGAGTTCCCTGGTTCTCAGAATCGCGCGCTGCTCCAAGGTGTTGGTGTTCTGCGTGCCAATCGCCAGGGAGGAGGTGATGCCGAGAGGAAAACACATCTTGGAACATCCCGTTCATCATCAGCATGAGATTCGGGAGGGTTCTGTGATTTGAAGTGAGGTCAATGTGTCCGAGCGAGCGGCGATTCTGACGTGTTTCGTCAAGAACGTTGAAAGTGGTCTCGTCGTCGTCAAATGAATAATTGACATATTCCCACGGTTGTGAAGGAATCGATGAACCTTTGACCTCTGTCCCGACAATGAATGAGCCACTTTGACCTCCTGCACCTAC
>DAIUCF010000011.1:0-224 GCA_036846305.1 Candidatus Poseidoniaceae archaeon
TCATTAATCTCCCTCTCCCTTTCATCGAAGTTGTGTCCATTGATGCTGAAGATACTACTGCTGAAGTGGATAAGAAAATCGGAGCTATGGTGACTGTTCGCAATACAGGTGCGGCTCCTGCAACAGTGAACATCTGGTGCTATGTGAATGGCGACCTTGCAGATACAACATCGTTGACAACCACTCTTGCCGCAGGTGAGGAAAAGAAATTGCCGGTATCTTGG
>DAIUCF010000011.1:234-33614 GCA_036846305.1 Candidatus Poseidoniaceae archaeon
GTGGGCAAACACTGACGGGGCTCAGATTTTGAATTGCAAAGCACTCATCCCAGATAAATTGCAGAGTATTTCGGAACAAATTACCAATCTTGAAGGCGGAGAGTCTCAAGAAGTTGGCTGGTTCATAGGCGAAGAAACAGAGGACAAACCTCTGGTCATATACGGGATCTTGGCGCTAATCATCATAGGCGCAAGTGCCATGTTTTCGCTTCGTGCTTCGACAAAGGATGATTCCTATGGAGATGTCAAAGAGTATTCCGACACAGTTGAGAACCAGATGAATGAAGAGACTGCTGAAGAAGAATCAAGCGAGGATGTCAGCGAAGTAATCGAAGATGCTGATGAAGACTAGCACACTTCCATAGTTCTTTGATCACTGTTACCATCAAAGTTAAGATCCCAAGAATTTGAACTAACCACAATTCCGTTTGAAGATGATTCAGAATCAGTCATTCCAGCATAAAATTCGTTGGTAACTACAATCTCAAAGGTATAGCAACCTGAACCTTGGTAAAATGAATCTCTTTGCAAGTATTCAGTGTTGAGTGTATCGGTAGCAGTACCTGGTAAGCCTAACCAACCGTTGGTTTTCCCGCTCTTTGAACCACCAACACTGCTGGTCCAAGTGGCATCAAGACCGTCCACTGAAATGAGTGGGGAAGAGTACTCGGTTGAACCTCGATACTTTACTCGAAGTTGCATTGTGTAATCTGAAGCTACGGGTATGAGTTTTAGATTGGTCATGGTATGCTCACCATTATCTTGTGTACTTTCATCAGGCGAGAACAACCCCATTATGGATTCAACAATCACACCATCGACAGAGGTAGTGGATGAACTTCCGGAGGTTTCGGTCTTCAAAACTTCACTAATACGTGCACCGGAGTCAATTACCTCTCGATTCATGAGTGCAGGGGTGATTTCAGCCGAAGTTGTTTGGTCATCACTGGAGGTGATTTCAATCATGTACGACTTAACTGAGGATAATCGATAATCTTGGGCATTACCATCAAAGAACGCAGTCAGTGGGGCTTTGAATTTCGCCCGGTCATTGGTGAGTGTCAGGGTGTCCGACCATACAGATTCGCCACTCAGTGTAATGGATGCAGTCGCTGAAGAAAAGGAACCGCGGACATAAAAGGTGAGTTCATCCGAATCTTCGTTGACTTGAATTTCAGTCAAGGCAAGTGATGAATCCGAGGGAATCAGTACAAGGGCTGCATAGGGGCCAGCGGCTACAATCACTGCCAAGAAGATAGAGATTCCTAGCTTTATCGTGTTGATTTCACCCTCTGCCAAACGCTCAGACTGGACCAAAAGCCCGATGCCGATGACTAGAACTGCTGAAACAACAAGTAGACCCATACCTCCGCCTTGTAGAGCAAGTATGCCACCCAGAACAATCCCTGCCCAACCGGCAATGTTTAGGTTACGCGACAAATCTGGATTTTGTGAAAGTGGAGGTTTTGAGGAACTCTTTGAATCGTTTAAAACAGGTGCTACTTTTTCCGCAGCAACGGTAACCTGTTCGGATTTAGGTGAAGTATCTGCATCGGTTTTGTTGGCTTTTGCTTTGTCAAGTAGTCCACTCATTGTTATCCCTGCTAATACGCCGTTTTACGAAGGGGATTATCAAACCGACCCTTGGATGAGTCGAAAAAAGCGCTGTTAGCGAGGGCTATTACGGGTGCCGTCACAGACCGGGAGCAGAATCGTACCAGACAAAATCTTCTTCTTCGTCTTCTCGAGATTCAATCATTCGGCGGCCGGCAACTGCAGCAGCAAGAGCAATCATCGAGACTGCTGGAACGATTTCGAAACCTGGCAGGTATACGCCACGAACATATACGGTAATCATTTGAGATTCACGGATACATCCGCCGTTGTTACACGCAAACTCGGACTCTGCGAAGAAGTCGAGAACGTGGTATGCATCGCTCCAACCTTGAGTCTTCGGGGTTCTGGCCATAACACGAACCTTCGTTGCGGTAGGGATTGCATCGATCTGTACCTTGACTGCAGGCAAGTTGATTGTGAAACCTGCTTCTTCGAGAGATTCACGGCTGGACTCAGTAATTCCCACTTTCATGAAGTCAATTTGGTTGCCAAGATTGTAAACTTTGAACTCGAAGTTCTTGTCTTTCTTCGGCATCAACTGGACGAAGGGTTCGACTGCTTCAACTTGAACTAGAGAGTACTGCATGATGTTAACAATCATGTTGTTCTGAGAAGATGCTGAGTTAATTGGCGGCAACGAGTTAATCTCTTGAACTTGGGCAGAAACCGATAGAGTTCGGCTTTGCATGACCATGTACGGTGTGGCCCGGACAGAAACTTGGAAGTCGACTTCGGAATTTGCACCGATGTACATGTCACCTGGCGCAGCAGTTGCAAGACCATCGCTGGTCACCAAAATGCTGATTTTCTCTTGGTAGGTTGTAGGATTGTTTGCGGTACATGTTGTGAAACCGTTGTATGTCGAACCTGGCTTAACCTCGATATTAATTGAGATAGGAGCGCACGATAGAGAGATAGCTGCTGTCGGTGTTTGAGCAGAAGCCGGTACGGCTACAATCATAACGGAGCAGAGGTAAAGGGCAAGCAAGAATAGAGCACGCTTCATCATAAAGGTTCCACCTATACCCTACCCAGTAATGAGACCCTCATAACCGTTGCGCCATGGTGGCTCACAAAAACGGCGAGGATAGACGATTCTTAAGTGGGCCCGAAGGGACTTGAACCCCTGACCCCCCGGTTATGAGCCGGGTGCTCCAACCAACTAAGCTACGGGCCCCTGTGTCGAGGGAACGAATGCACGCCATGAACTTAACCCAGCGTCATTCAAACTGAGCAAGAGATGACTGGGATGGTTTGACCCACTCTCGAACACTCACTTCGAGTTCATCTCGAATGGCATCTGGGACAAAAATAAGAGCCCGTTCATTCGGTTGAGTGAGTGAACGAACAAGCGGTGAGTGATCGGCGGCATCACGTCCATCTTCAATTAAGATTCCTTGTTCATACGGCATGTAACCCCGCTTTGAGATTCGCGCAGTTATGACATTGATGCTGGGGTCGTAACCTGCCTGCTCAACCAACTCCTCTAAGCGCGGCAAAACCACAGATATCATCTCCGTTGTTAATCCTTCAATCCGCAGTGATTTGTGGAAGTCCCTTCGTGATAGCAGACGCATGGCATAGTGGGATAAAACGGCGTCTTCATGCGAAGCCCAGTCAGGCAATGCAACCCTGACATGCGAATCGTTGAGTGCGGCATAACTTGATGCGTCGAGTGAATCGTTTAGCAGCATGTTGCGAAGTGATGGTGAAAGGGAAAGTTTGTCTTGCTGGGCCAGTAACCGAGCGCGGGCTAGCATTCTAACCAGATAGTTCTGTGTCAGCATGTTGACTTTGTGAAAATACACCTGGTGATACATATGATAGCGGGTGACGAGATATGCTTCAATCGCCGGCAGGCCCCATGATTTGACATAGAAATGCCCTGACTCATTGACTCGTAATGCTCGGATAACACGTGCAATATCGAAGCCACCTATTTGCGCACCAGTGTTTGCTTGGTCTCGAACCATGTAATCCATCCGGTCGACATCAAGTTGACTTGAAACAATCTCCTTCATAAACGGGGGAATGGATACGCCATCGTATTCAGACTCTCCATCAAGCAGAGCGAAAAGTCTGTTTCTTCGATGAACACCTAAGACCTCCACTAAGGCATTTCCGACTTCGGTATCTTCGGACTCAAGAAGAACTCTACCCCAATGCTCATGTGAATGGAAGGTGGCAAAAACCTCAGGTGTTTCTAGAAGATGCGAAAATGGCGGATGTCCAATGTCATGCAACAGAGCAGCCAACCGAATGAGTTCACCGTCCTCCGTCGAAACAAGATTCGGTTGAACGTCATTGAGCGAATCCACGAGGCAACCTGCGAGGTGGTAAGCGCCTAATGAGTGAGAAAATCTGTTGTGATTTGCTGCAGGGAATACATATTCGCAAGTCGAAAGTTGTTGAATTGAACGTAGCCGTTGGAATTCCCTCGTATCGATGATTTTTGCGTGGTCCGCTGGAACCAAGATATCTTTGTGAATCTCATCACGAATCACTCGGTCTCGCATCGTCATCCCCAAGGTGCGGTTGACTTTTCCATTAAAAAGGACCCGCAAACATCGTGTGAACATCTAGGACATTTGTGTCAAAGTGGAGGATGGCAATGCATAAGCACGAGGGACTTTTGTTTTGACCATGGCGGATGCTCTCAAGGACATAATGCTGCGAATTACCGATGATAATCCAGCAACACGCGGCCAAAAACTTTGGGTGATGTTCGCGCTTTCTCTTTTTCTAGTTGCAACACTTAACTGGTATGCAATGGTTCGAGAGCCACAAGTCGTCGAAATAGAGGACCTCGTCCAATATAAAAATGAAGTTGTGCTCGTCGAAGGCACTGTTATTTCATGGATTGAAGACCGTTACGGTAGCGGTGAAGACCGAGTTGACTTGGTCATTGAAGACGATACTGGCGTGATACAAGTTCGATGGTATTCAACCGGTACCATTCCACCTATCGGAACAAATGTAACTGCGATGGGTGATGTTGTCGACTACAACGGTAGATTTTACATGCAAGCCACTGGTTCTGGTGCGTTGTACTGGGAGTCAAGCGACCTCCCCACTCTCGAACGCGTCTCACTTTCCGACTTGGCCGTTGCTCCAGAGAGTTATGTGGGTTCAATCGTAACTGTAAACGGATTTATCAGTGAGTCCGTAAGTCCCGATGCAGTTTACACGTCGGCATATTTGACTGACGGCCAAATGGGGCATCAAATGCAATTACTCGTCCAATCGGCTACCGGGAAGTGGATTGAATCAGATTCTAAGATTGAAGTGAGCGGTATGCTTTCTTACCAGGAAACAAGCCTGAGGTGGGCTCTTCTCACCCAGGGCCCGGATATACTCATTGACGGCAGCCATGTTCCAAGTGTTCACCGACTCGATTGGGCTACTGAGGCCACTTGGAGTTATCAATCTGGAAGTAAGGTTGTCTTAGCCGGAACATTACATATCCAAGACGGAATCTGGGATTTAGTCGGGCCAAGTGGCAACAGCATCTGCGTCATCCCAACGTCAGAGGACTTATCAAATGCGGATGATGGTAACTTCAACAACAGTATTTTTGATGCCGAGGGCCGCTTAATGTGGAGTGATGATCGCAGCACCTGGTGTATTGATGCGAACCAAGGAATGGGACAAAATCTTGTTGACCCGATGTCAGCTATGTCCATGCAAGCAATGCTTTCTGCAGACCCATCGGCACTTTTAGAGTCTCCAAATACCCATTACACAATCAATACCTACATGAAATATGCATTTGAACCACTTGATACTGAAGGATATTTTGTTGATAGCCAAACATATACCTACGGCCAAACCACTATCGCCATGACATTCCCCGGTCCGCGAACAGAATGGATTGAGTCCGGTCAGGGCATAGTAGCAGATGTAACTGTGGCATGGGACGATGAGGATATGCGTATTCGACTCATGGTGAATTCATACAACCTAACCGGAAACCCTCCAGCAGCATCCACGCTTTTGTGGGATGACGGTGCAACTCAATGGGGATATTCGAAAAACCAATTTGTGCTGCTTGACGGCAAGGCCAATCTGCGCGATGATGGATGGTATCTTGAGCGGCCTGGCTCTGAACAGTCAGTCAAACTGAATGTCAAACTGAATGCGATAGGAACCGATTCCCTGCATGAAAACCAATCACTGACCTGGTTGGGACGTCTTCGACAAGTAGAACATCCGTCGGAAATATCGCTAACCTATTCTTTGGATGAAGCTGATGCCCTTGACAGCGATGGCGACCGGCTTGCAGACACATACGAGGAAGGTACAGGCTCCGACCCTAACAATGCTGACAGTGATGGTGATGGAGTTAACGACAGAGACGAAGCCGAAAATTCAACGAGCACTAGCGAAGGAAACTCTTGAGGTGTTCACATGATGGAAGCTTACTGGTATGAATTGTATTGGATGTTTGCTGCCCTTTTCCTTGGTGTTGGAATGGGCACTCTCACAGGAATTATTCCTGGTTTTCACGTCAACAATGTTGCTCTAATTCTTCTTGCATTAGCCCCGGGCTTACTGAGTCTAGGAATTCCTCTTTCTGCAGTAGCAGGTATCATTGTTTCGACAGGTACGGTTCACACCTTTTTGAATTATATTCCGTCTGCTCTCATGGGGGCGCCGGACGCCGATCAAGCGTTGTCGTTACTCCCTGGCCACCGCATGTTGCTTTCGGGAAATGCTGCTCGCGGAGTTGCTTGGTCCGCTCGTGGCTCTCAACTTGGGTTGTTCCTTTCACTTCCACTCATTATTCTTGCAAGAATTGCCTTTGGTCCTGAATTGGGATGGTACTCTCAGTTGCGTACAATGTTACCTTTCATTCTTCTCATCATATCTACGCTCCTGCTCATGACAGAGACCACTCGCCTGGATTGGCCCAAATGGCTGCAGTCGTTTACTCGTGGCAAACTTGGAAACGACTCGAGATTGGCTGGATTTTTCTCTGCAACAGCATTTTTCTTGCTCACGGGCCTGTTTGGTTGGACAATTATCGGTCCTCATGCCCTACCGGGAAGGTCTCCAATAGATATGCCCGGGGCAAGTTTACTGCTCCCCAGTCTGGCTGGCCTGTTTGGTATTGCGAACCTACTCGATATCTACGCAACCACTTCACACTTACCTCCGCAAAAAGAAAATTGGGACCTTCCGCCTGCACGACCGCTCTTGGTTCCTTGCTTTTGGTCGGGAGTTGCCGGTGCATCGATGGGCGTTTTACCCGGAATGACTGCCTCACAGGCTACTGTGCTCGTGATGGGTGGGCGAAACGTAGCTGCTAAAATTCAAGGAAAAGAAGGATTTGGAATGGACTGGGAAACCCGGCAATTGACTGAACTATCCGATGATGAACTTCTCGAGATTGCAAAAGCAGAATCCGAAGAAGGTGTTGAAGGGCCTCAAACAAAGCAAGACCTCGAGATTATCGCAATCCTCTCGGCAGTGAACACGTCCGTCACAGTCTGTGTTCTAGGATTCCTGTACATTATCGGGCGCTCACGTTCTGGCGCTACTCTTGCGCTCAAAGCCATGTATCCAGTTGATACGTGGAGCAATCTTGAGCCGACGGCTGATTTCATTCGTCTCGTGGCAATTACTCTCTCTGCAGGTCTGTTAGCCATGCCAATCATGAAGTACGTTGGAAAAGGTATGTTGCGCCTTCATGCTGCAATTCCTTTGCAGCAAATGATTCTTAGCGTGATTATCTTTGTAGCCACTCTGGTGTTTGTGAGTACTGGATTTATTGGACTGGCTGTGCTCATTGTCGGGACAATGCTAGGATTGCTTCCACCTCGTCTTGGAATTCGTAGAAGTCACGCTATGGGAGTCATTCTAGTCCCCATCACTTACCTCCTTTTCGAAAATCTCGTCGACAACGCGGGATTCTTGTGAAATTCGCTTTCAACATTACGGATTGACAGAGGGAAAGTCATATCCCCTTCGACTATACCCAACAAATGTTGGAGTACCATGACCCCTACACTTCGGTCCCTTTCGCTTGCCCTTTTGATGATTCTATCAACAACTGTCTCAATCGGTGTTTCTTCGCTTGAAACCGCCGAAAGAGTAGTTCAGTCAACATCTGCACGGTCACTGGCATGCAGTGGAGAAATTTGCTTGAATGAAGCATTGCCTAACCCGAATGGCTATGATAATGGGACATGGCCTGATGGTGAATGGGTTGAAATATACAATTCAGGTAACTCAACTGTCGATGTGCGTGACTGGTACATCACCAACAAAGCATCCAAAACACTCTACTTGAATTCAACGACGATCGTCGATTATGATTCTGCCGATTCCAACAGTTGGGAACTAAGCCCTGATGAATACATGGTCGTATCTCGAAACGGACTTTCAAACTATATGTTTTATCTTGCAAATAGCAACGACAACATAAGTTTGTTTACAGACAGCGGAACTCAAGTCGACCAAGCAACGTGGTCTTCGAGTTCCTCTGGAAACAGTCTCGAAGAAGATACAGCCAACCCAACAAACGATTGGGTGCCAACCAATACTCCATCGCCGGGAGCAAACAACACCAATGCCACTGTAATCGGTCCCGATTTGTATCCTTCGGACCTTATCATCAATGAAGTCATGGCAAATTCATGGCCATCAGATGATAACGAAATTTGGCCCGGTGGGGAATGGGTGGAGGTTTTGAATTCGGGTACCACTACAATTGACTTGAACGGTTGGTCACTGGAAGATGCTGCTGGCAACTCACTAGAATTCGATGGGAATCACCTTATCGGTTATTCTAACGACACCGCTCTAAACACAATTTTGCCCGGCGAGACTCGGATTCTAGCCGTTAATGGTTCAGGAAACTCAGGGGTATTGAACAATGGAGTTGAGACGCTTTCACTCATTTGGCCTAACGGAACCAAGGCACAGCAAGTCGGTTGGACCGATACAGAAGCTGGATTCTCTCTTGTAGAGTCTTCAACATCCCAATATTGGGAATACGCAGCATATCCATCCCTTAACCAGAGCAATCCACTACCCTTTTCTCAAATTGCATCCACTCCCTCACCAATCGAGTTTGCAGAAATCCTCTCAAACAGCAGTTCAGATGGGGATGCATTCCCCGACGGAGAATGGATAGAGTTATTCAATGCAGGCACATCCACCATAGACTTGACAGGATGGTCAATCATCGATGGTATGGGTAATGTTACCTTCCTCGACCCAGGTACTTTGGTGTTTAACCAAACTCAAGGTTCAACCAACATCGATACCGAAGGCCGTCGTCTAGTTCAATTTTCAGGCGATACTGAACTCTGGGATTATTACAACCAGATCATGCTTCGAGACAACACCGGTGCCGTTGTTGATTCTGCTTGGTACACCACAGACTACGGTCAAAACATATCATGGGTCCCGGCTGAAATACGATCCGATCCTTGGGTTCCCACTGCATGGATGACACCCGGTCAACCTGACATGGGTGATACACCTTCAACCGGTGTTGTTGTATTCACCGAAATTTTCCCTGATGCCGTGGGCAGTGACACGCAGCAATGGCCTCTCGGCGAATGGGTTGAAATATACAACAACGGCACTACACCTCTAGATGTTGGTGGTTGGAAGATGCAAGCAGCTGGTCGAACTTTGACTCTGCATCAATACAATATGCCTCTCCAGTCGACCTCGATTATTCAACCTGGAGGAGTCGCATTAATCGCTCTCAACGGCACAACGAGTTTCTATCTCAAACATACGACCCCAGACTCTATTGTTCTCAAAGACCTAAATGGAGATGTTGTCGATACTGCGTCATGGATTACGACTGTAGAGGGCGAGTCTCTGGTGGCACCAAACAGCACTCATGCGGGTGCTGGACCCAATGGGAACGGGGCATCAACAGGTACTGATTGGATTCAATCTGCATGGGCAACCCCGGGAGAAGTTAATCCCGTATGGCCGGAATACACTGAATCAGATGACCTTATCGTCACTGAAATCCTAGCATCATGTTCAGATGATTCTGTCAACCCTACCGAAGATTGGATTGAAGTCATGAACAACGGTTCTCAGGATTTGAACCTCAGCCGCTGGCGTATTGACACTGCTGATAATCGTGTTTTCTTCCGAACCTCATCGATGTGGAGCCAGAGCAATAGTTCGATGGTTTTAGCACCGCTTGAACGGGCTGTATTACTTATGGAGGATGACGTATTCTCCGGACAAGGTGATAGTTTTGAACTTTCAAATCCAGACGGAGAACTTATCCACACGATTGCGTGGAGTTTGAGCAGTGAATGCAAAACTATTGGCCCTGTTACGGGTCAAAATTCATGGAAGATTTTACTCTGGCCAACTCCTGGTTCTGAAGAACCGAATGAGTCACTTCTTGCTGAAGCACAAGACATTGTTTTCAGCAGATTTATGACTCAAGGGTCTACAACTATTTCTTCGAATACCGAATTCATTGAAGTAAGTAATATCGGTGACAGCTTGGCTTACATGACCGACTGGACACTCACCCTGGTCAACTCTGCGAACGAAGATACAGTCTACACCTTCGGAGAATTAAGCATTCCAACAAACGGTTCGATAATCCTAGCAACCGACAAAGGGGGTATCTCAGTCTATGAAGATGGATTGTCGGTATCGTTTAATTCCGTTCTCAGCCCTCAAGGCTTCACTTTACCAGATTCTGGGGCTGCAATTCACATTAAAACGCCGACTGGGATGCTCGCTGATACCATCGTATACGGTAACGGACCTGTGGATGTCGCTGGTTGGAGTGGCATAAGTTTGGTTGAACCGGTATCGAGTATTTCTCTCTTGGTCTATCATCGTGGTGACGGATGCGGAAATCTCCCAGATACAGATGTCGCACTCGATTGGCAACATCGATGGGGCCGCCTAGGAGCCAGTACATTCTGTGGCCCAACGCTGTTTAGTGGAATGAGTAATATTACTCCTCTAGTTGGCCCTCAAGAAGGGTTAGTAGATCTTCTTGCATGGATTAACGGCGCAACAGAATCATTGCATGTCCACCTTTACCAGATTGAACAGCCGAATTTGGTTCAAGCACTCATCGAAGCATACAATCGTGGCGTAGAGGTTACTGTCGTACTCAATTCTGTTGAAGATTGGTGGAACAATTACGACAAAGACAATCAAAACGGAGTCGTGAATATACTTACCACAGCAGGTGTCAACACGCTTTGGTTCGGTGGAGTAAGTGACCAACCCTACACCTATGTTCACAGCAAAGTAGCAGTGAAAGATAACCAAAGTGTGTGGATTGGCTCCGGAAATTGGAAGAGTTCTTCTCATCCCGGGCCGGACGAAAGAGGGAACTCTGAGTGGGGTGTCTTGGTTGATAACAGCGATTTGGCAATGAAAGTGTTGCAACAACTTGAATTCGACGAATCCCTTGAGCGCTCTTACATCACATCCGCAACGCCAAGTACTCCTCCATCAGGATGGAGTCTTGATAATCTCAAATCTCTAACAAATGCAACCTCAGCACAATCGATCTCCACAGATATTAGCGGGCGCTTGATCACATGTCCAGATACATGCGTGGACGGATTGATCTGGATGATTGAACAAGCTGAAGATGAAATTCTACTCTCACTGCAGTATCTTGATGTCGACTGGAGTTGGGGTTGGGGAGACAACCCACTGGTTTCGGCTTTGGAAGATGCTGCAAAAGACGGTGTCCGAATTCGCCTTATCCTCAACGGAGCGTACCTAAACAAGGACATCCAACAGGTGGTCGATACCTTCAACGAAGATTGGAATTCATCACTCGGTTACGATGTGAGTGCAATTGTGATGAGTGAGGACGATGAGGTTTCGAAACTTCACAACAAAGGTATGATTGTCGATAGTGAACATGTACTCATTTCATCAATCAACTGGGGCGATTCTGCACCAACACGAAATCGGGAAATGGGCCTCATCATTAGCAGTGTTGAAGTCACCGCTCCGTTCCTCGAAGGTTGGAACCGTGATTGGATTCGAACTGACAATGTTACAGATTCAGACAACGATGGATTACCTGACTATTGGGAGGTTGCAAATGGTCTTAATCGTACCACACGCACACTCCCATCCTTCAATATCCTTGAAGGGGCACATGATTCCGATGGCGATGGACTGACAAACAGCGTCGAGTATGACTTTGGAAGCCATGCAAATAATGCAGATACGGATGGTGACTGTATTCCTGATGCACTTGAAGTGTCATGGGCTCAGGCTACTGCACTCAATGCAACAGTTGCCGATGTTTCTCCAACAGATGCGCTCTTACTTGCAGATGCAGACAAAGATGGAGTGAACGAATCGGAACTACTTGGATGCGACCTTGCCGGTGCACTACCGAACCAAGGCGATACAACAGTCGACAACGGCACACTCGATGATGACGCAGATTTAGTCATCAACCGAGATGATGTTTGTCCAAACACGCCCGCAAATGTTCCGGTCAATGATGATGGATGTTCCACAGAACAACGTAATGCCAATGCAGCGCCAAGCGCAGATTCCGGTACCGATTTAGGAACTGGAATGATGCTCTTGCTGATGCTTGGTGGACTCGCACTTGCCGGTGGTGCATTCTTTATTCTTAGAAATATTGAGACTGAAGGTGAGGAAATTAAAGATCTCATCACACTTGAAGAACAGAATGTAGAGGCATTAGAACAAGCTGAAATCGATTCAAACGATTGGCAGATGCCGGTACTTGATAGCAGCACCGATTCCGTTTCTGATTCAGCAATAAGTGACGAAGATTTAGCGCGATGCCCCGGATGGCCAAGAGAGACGATTCAGTCGTATCTCGACCAGGGTTGGTCCATGGACCAACTTGCAGAATATTACCTGGAACAGGTAGAAGAGAACGCTTGAACATCACAAGTTTGACAAAGGACCTAGCCGTCCATTGGCTGATACTATGGTCTATTCGTCGAGTAATCCCGTGCTTTCAAACCGTTTCTGGAATAATATTAGTGGCTATGAAACGATGTCCTATGAAGGCACGATGCAGAAGATAGGAATCCTGTTTGGAACGATGGCAGTTTCCGCATTTATGCTGGTCACCGTTGGCATTACTGTTAACATGAACATTCTCATTGCTGGAACCTCTATAGGAGCTATCGGTGGATTAGTCACGTACCTCATACTTCTTTTCAAACGGCCTGAGAATCCAGCTGGCCTCATGATCACCTACGCCGTATTTGAAGGCCTACTTATTGGCGGTTTTTCGCTGATTTTTGAATCAATGTACAACGGAATTGTCTTCCAGGCCGCCCTCGGTACAGTCTGTATCACAGGGGCGATGTACGGCCTGTATGCAACCAAAATTATCAAAGCGACGCCTATGTTTAAGAAAGTAACAATGACTTTTGGATTAGGAATAATGATGCTATACCTTGTATCGTTCGTCCTGTTCTTTCTACCTGGGAATTTTACTGTCCCATTCCTTCACACCTCTGGTCCAGTAGGAATTTTGCTAACCGTCTTCATATTGATCGTTGCTTCGTTCCTGCTCATCATTAACTTTGATTTCATCGAAAAAGGCATTCAACATCGAACTCCGAAAGTTGGTGAGTGGTGGGGAGCATTTGGACTACTTGTCACCGTAGTCTGGATTTATATCGAAATGCTGCGACTTCTTGCGAAACTACGCAGCAACTTTGACTAGGGGTTCAAACATGAGAAGTATTCCTGTTGTCGACTATCTCGACTTCACAACTGGAGACGAAGAACGAAAATCGGCTTTTATTCAGTCGGTTGGTGATTCACTCAAAGATATAGGATTCTTTGCTCTGAAAAACCACGGTATACCTCTTTCAGCAATCGAACAATCCTACGAACAAGGCGATGCCTTCTTTTCGATGAGTGATGAGGTGAAAAAATCCTATCTTCAACCTGAAATTGCTCACCAACGAGGCTACACAGCATTCGGTATTGAGCATGCAAAGAATAATCCGGCCCCAGACTTGAAAGAATTTTGGCAAACTGGTCGCAGCCATCCAACTTCAGGTAAGAAACCGACCTATGTGGAAAATGTATGGCCTAACCGTCATCTTCCTGAATTCAAAGGCGTGATTGATGGATTGTTCACTCAGATGGAGGGACTTTCACAACACCTCTTGGAATCTTGTAGCCTGTACCTTGGTAAGCCGGAATCATGGTTAGGCTCAATGGCAGAAGATGGTAATACCATCATGCGCATCATTCACTATCCACCTCTCAGAGAGGATGTACAACCCGGTGCTGTTCGCTCTGCAGAACACGAGGACATCAATTTCATCACCCTCTTGGTAACTGCCACTGCGGATGGACTGGAAGTCATGGACCATGATGGGAGTTGGATTCAAGTCAAAGGAGACGCAAGCCATATCATTGTCGACTCTGGTGACATGCTTCAAAACCTCACGAATGGATTGTTCAAATCAACCACGCATCGTGTGGTAAACCCTGCTAATTCCACTGAAAGGAGATTTTCTATGCCGATGTTTGTTCACCCACGCAATGAAATCGACCTCACGCCTCGTGAAGAATTCGTTGAAATGACTGGTGGAGAAGTTCTGTTCCAATCAATATCTGCTGGCGAATATCTTCACCAACGCCTTGTAGAAATCGGCCTTGCTGAAGATGGGTGAGTTCATGTCTGAAGCACTTATACAACGCATGTGTGATTCCATCATCAAAAAAAAACCACTCTCAAATTCGGATTTAAGTGAATTCATACTAGGCGTTGCTCAGCATCATCTCTCTGTTCAATTGATTGAAAAATGGCTCAAATGTGTCCATCAACATGGACTATCCGTAGAAGATACGACTGCCTTGACAGAAGGAATGATGAATTCAGGCGCTGTATTACAGTGGCAGGGAATACCAAATGTTGTCGATAAACACAGTACTGGTGGTGTTGGAGATAAGATGTCACTTATGCTTGCACCGGCATTAGCAGCTTGTGGAATGCGAGTTCCAATGCTCGCTGGAAGGGGACTTGGCCATACTGGCGGCACTATTGACAAATTGGAATCTATTCCAGGGTTCAATTGCAATCTCAATCCAATGCGAATGCAAAAGATCGTTGAGACCACCGGTTGCTGCATTGCAGCCCAAAACAAGTCGATTGCACCCGCTGATGGCCTCTTGTATGCTATTCGTGACGTCACCGACACCGTAGATAGCGTGCCCCTCATTACTGCGTCTATTGTTTCCAAAAAAGCGGCAGAAGGATTGAATGCACTTGTTCTTGATGTGAAGTGCGGGAAAGCCGCCTTCATGAAAACACTGACTGAAGCAGAGGAACTTGCTAAATCGATGGTTCGGACTGCCAACGGACTTGGAATCAAAACTGTGGCACAAATAACCGACATGAACCAGCCAATTGGAAGCCATATCGGCAATGCTCTTGAAGTGGTCGAAAGCATCCAAGTGCTTCAAGGTAAAGGGACCCGGGATACGCGTAATCTCGTGGTCATGCAGGCTGGTAAATTACTCGAACTCACTGGATCTTGCAGTACATTTGAGGCAGGTAAAAAACAAGTCGAGGAGGTTCTTGATAACGGAAAAGCCTTGGAAAAATTCATTGAAATGTGTATTGCTCAAGATACACCAGTACATGTGGCTGAACAACTTGCGGTAAACCCTGAATCTGTACTCAATCAATCGCTTAAGGTGACTACAATTACGATCCCGCAATCTGGCTATATCAAAGCCATTGATGCAATGGCACTGGCTGAAGTTGCACGTGAACTTGGCGCCGGTCGCTTTGAAATGAGTGATGTAGTTGTGCATGAAGTTGGATTTGTTCTTGAACTCACGGTTAATCAGCAGGTCGTGGTCGGTCAAACATGGATTCAAGTCCACCACAACCTACCTTTAAGCTCTGAACATGCCGAAAAAATTCAATCCGCCATCACCATTGAACAAACATCGGAAAACGAATTCAATCGACTTCTTCTCACGATTGAGTAGCCTGAACAATAGAAGCCGTCATAAAGGGGTGGCGTTTGGCCAACGATGCCGATTTAGCTTAGCTGGTGGAGCGTGGGACTGTTAATCCCAAGGTCGAGGGTTCGAACCCCTCAATCGGCGCCATTAATAGCGCTGAATGGATGAATTCATCGAGAATAATATTTGAAAAACGCGTAAATACCTTATATCGCCAACTCAAGCAATACCCGTGGCATCACAATATACCCTAGCGTACGCTGTGCTAGAAATTGCTGTGTTTGTTGCATTTGGTGCCTTGACCTTCTGGTGGAGTCGTCGGACGAAACAGGCTCCACATGCCACGAAACAACACGAACTCTAGAGAATCATTCCCATTCGATTGTACCCGGTGGTTTGTGAGTGATATCGTACACTACCCGATTTACTGCTCCCTTTACGGTATTAGTGATCCGTGTGCTTATTTTTTGCAAGATACGATGAGGAATTTCGGAATAACGCGCCGACATGCCATCCATAGATTGTACTGCCCGAACAACAATCGTTTCACCGTATGCTCGAACATCACCGTGTACACCGACACTGCGCACCGGCAAAAGTGCTGCAAAATACTGCCATGGAATTTCCATTTCGCCTGCTTCAGCGGCAGACTCGAATTCTTCCTCGACAATTGCACAGGCCTCACGAACCACTGCTACACGTTCAGGAGTGAGGTCACCCAGTGTTCGAACGGCAAGGCCTGGACCTGGGAATGGTTGGCGTTCAGCGACGTTTATATTGAGTGTACGAGCAAGTTCCCGTACTTCGTCTTTGTAAAGGTCTCGTAGAGGCTCAACAACAGTCAAGGTCATGTCTTCTGGAAGTCCTCCAACGTTATGATGAGATTTGATTGTATCACGAACACCGCCTCCCGATTCAATCCAATCCGGAGCAATAGTGCCTTGAACGAGATATTTAGCACCGCATTTTTCTTGTTCCTCCTCAAAGATTCGGATGAAGAGTTCACCGATTATCTTGCGCTTACGTTCAGGCTCAGTGACGCCTTTGAGAGCCTCAAAATACCGGTCAGCAGCCTTTACAGTAACGAGGTTATGAATACCCTGCTCAGAAAGTAGTTGTTCGATTTCTTCAGTCTCATTTTTCCGCATGAAGCCTGTGTCGACATAGACACAATGCAATTTGTCACCCACTGCTTGGTTAGCGATTACTGCGGCAACAGTAGAATCTACTCCACCCGAGCAGGCAATGATAGCAATATCATCGATGACTGTCTTTAGTGATTCAACGGATTCTAGAATGAATTCGCTAGAATCAAACATTTACTGTCCCCCGTTGACTTCTCGGTCTTGGGATTTTACACGTTCGATTTGGTCAAGCTTGTTCTGCTTCAGTGCCTCAGCATATTTTGGATTTTTAAGACCGAGTATCTGGGTCGCTAAGTATCCTGCATTGTCACCCCTGTCAACACCAACAGTAGCAGCAGGTACGCCAGGTGGTAATTGAACTATTGAGAGAAGGGAATCGAATGGTACTCTGCCTCCACATGGCACGCCAATAACTGGTTTTGTGGTTAATGCAGCAACAGCACCGGGTAATGCAGCAGCAAGTCCAGCCATTGCGATGAATATTTGACATCCATCGGATTCAGCGTCATGAATAATTTGCTCGACAAATTTTGGTGAACGATGGGCACTCGCTACTCGAAGTTGGTAGGATACCTCAAAATGGTTGAGAATTTTAGTGCATTTTTCGGCTACTGGCATATCCGACGAGGACCCGAGGAGTATTGTGACATCCATGTTGTCTTCCCTGCGCGGAAGGTTCATCAAGATGTCTCTCTCAAAATTTCAAAAAAATGAGAGGATTACTCCTCTTCACGAGGTGATAAAAGTTGAAAATCAGGCCACTCAACTCCAAAATTAAATTCTTTAAATTCCAAGCGTGACCGGCAACCGAGAAGGTCAAACCGGAGAAATGATCTGTCGTCCCGAACTACGCCGTATATTTGCACGAAAGTATTTCCATCAAAGCGTTTTATGGCCATACAATTTTGGGAAAATCGAGCGCTCTTGATATCCCAATCATGCAATGACTCATGGGGTAGACGTTGTTTAGCATCCCACTCTCTCTCAAACACATAGCCTGCATCTTTGAAAATGAAATCCAGCGCTTTGAACAACAAGTACACCGAAGCACAAGAATATGCAAGACCGAACCAACCAGAAACTGTCCCCTGACTCACCAGAGCCCATACCATAACCCCGAAGCAGATAGATACGAGAGAAACACCAACTTTGGAAGCATTCAATGTCCCAAATCTACTGGATACACCCGCTAGGCCTCCAATCAGCATGAGCATCATCGAGAAAGCACCGAACCAAGGAATGAAACCGTCATATGAACCGAACATCAACATCATGAAACAAAAGCCTAGTGGAAGAAAGCCCCATGCCATTGGGTAGAGAACACGGCGAGGGTGTAATTCCGGTTTGACGTGCGTCCAGCCAAAACTTCGCATTTTGCGGACATCCATGTCCTTCCCAACCAACTTCGCTATTTACGCATTCTTATTCATCGTCGTAGGGATGACGCAAGCAAAGATTTCGAGCAGCATAGACTTCATCAACGCGCCGAACAGGTGTTGTGATCGGTGCTGCATGAAGTGTTTCGGCATCAACTTGTAACACCTCAGCAAAGTGTTTTGCAAATGTATCAAGAGTGTCTTTACTTTCTGTTTCGGTAGGCTCGACCATCATGCATTCTGGGACAACAAGCGGAAAATACACTGTTGGGGCCATGTAACCTCGGTCAAGCAACCCCTTTGCTACATCCATCGCTGAGATGCCATGGGATTCTTTTGCAGGTGCTAAGGAGAGTGTGAATTCGTGCTTGGCAACCACTGCCTCTGCTCCGTCAGTAAGCATTGAATCTACACCGGCTTCCTTGGTTGCTTTGTGGATGGCATGACGAAGATAATTAGCGTTGAGAACTGCATGCTCTGACATTGTTTTCAACCCTCGTCCGTAGCGTCGGTAATATGCCCAACAGCGTATGACGGCACCTGCATTTCCGTGCCACTGCTGAACTTTCCCAATGCTGTGCTTTGGCTGATACCAAGAGTACCATTTTCCGTCAATTGCATTTTCCATTTCATCTGCTTCAGGCGCTCTTTGCATAGCAAGTGGGCCAGGAAGGAATTCGGCAAGATGCTGCTTAACTCCGATTGGACCGGAACCGGGACCGCCGCCTCCATGAGGCTGGCTGAATGTTTTGTGGAGGTTAAAATGCACTGCATCAAAGCCCATCAATCCGGGTGAGGTTATTCCGAGAATAGCGTTGAAATTTGCACCATCGTAATACATCTGTCCACCAACATTGTGAACTATTGAGGAGGCTTCCAAAATCTCCTCTTCAAATAACCCTAAGGTGTTCGGATTGGTAATCATCATGACTGCAATGGTTTCATCGGCAACAGCGCGTAACGCATCAAGGTCGATTCGCCCGTCATCTTTACTGGGTATTTCAACAATTTCAAATCCGCACATGGCCGCACTTGCAGGGTTTGTTCCGTGAGCAGAATCTGGAACAATGACCTTGGTACGCTGAGATTCTCCTCGCTGTCTAAAGTATTCTTGAACACATCGAACTGCCGTAAATTCTCCTTGAGCACCGGCTACAGGCTGAAGAGTCACTTGATCCATACCGGAGCACACTTCTAGCATATACTGCATTTCGTGGTAAATAGCCAGGAGACCTTGTAAATGATGTTCGGGCTGATGTGGATGGATATCAGCAATCCCGGGAATTTGGGCGATGACCTCGTTGACACGAGGATTGTGTTTCATCGTGCATGACCCGAGTGGATAAAAACCCGTATCGATGCCGAAATTTCGCTTCGACATCCAAGTGTAGTGACGTACCATTTCCGGTTCAGATAATCGGGGCCAGCGTGGAAGATTCTTGCGAACAAGTGAAGGAGGTATTGAAATTGATGACTCTGGCAACAGTGGTTTTGGTTGAGAATAACCTTGGCCTTCTGCACCATTATGTTCGAACAAATTACTCATGCACTCACCTCCAGTGTGTGAACCCAGTTTTCCAATTCCGTTGTGAGTGTGTGAATTTCTTTCACGGTGGTCTGGTCTGTGCAGGTGACGAGTAGCCAGTTAGTTCGTTCCGGATACCATGCAGAGAGATTGAATCCGCCAACAACTCCAACACCGTCCAAGTAGGAGAGACATTCATCAGTAGAACCGGGTAACTCGATGACAAACTCGTTGAAATGATGACTATCGGCGTGAGGTATCTTGATGCCATCGATTTCACGAAGCTTCTCTTTGGCCAGTGTAGACGCTGCCAAATTTCGGACGGCGAGTGCTTCCAAACCTTCAGGCCCCAATAGCGACATGTGCATTGCACCCATCAGCGCAATCAATGTTTCATTCGTACAGATGTTGGAAGTTGCTCGATGGCGACGGATATGTTGCTCCCGAGTAGAGAGGGTTAGGCAGTAGGCCACTTTTCCATCAACATCTATACTGCGTCCAACAATTCGGCCAGGCATCAGACGTAAGTACGGTTTGGAGCAGGCAAATATGCCATAAATTGGACCGCCAGCGGTTATGGGACTCCCTAGAGGTTGACCTTCACCAACAACAATATCGGCACCGTAATGCCCAGGAGCCTCGACTAGACCGAGAGAAACTGGTTGCACCGCAACGATGAGTGCAGTGTTCTCACCGAGAATGCTTTTCAATTCAGTAATTCCCCCATCAAGAATACCCAGAGGATTTGGTTGTTCGATGTAAACACCGCAGGAGCCTGATGCAGCCTCTACTGAGGTCAGATCAAGACGTCCATCATCCGTGTGGCGCAGCATTTTTATCTCAATCTCAGCACCTTGGCAGTAATTTTGCATAACTGACAGACGGTCTGGAGGTGTCAACTCAGAGACATACACTGTATCTTTTTGAGTTGCTTTACGGTTGTGAACCCGAACACAGCATGTAAGGGCTTCCGCTGCGGCAGTAGAGCCATCATACAACGAAAGATTAGCGATTGGTAAACCAACTAATTCCGAAATGAGAGTCTGAAATTCCCACATTGCTTGAAGCATTCCTTGACTTACCTCTGGTTGGTACGGAGTGTATGCGGTAAGGAATTCTCCACGTGTAACAAGTTGAAATACTGCGGCAGGAACATAATTCCGGTACAAACCCGCCCCAAGGAACGAGACTCTTTCGCCCAGTGCCACATTTGAACCCAGTAATCGGCGAGCATCACTGATAATTTCCTCTTCGGACTGAGGAGGAGGGAGAGGAAGAGGTTCATCCATACGAACTTCGGCAGGAATATCTGCAAACAATTCGTCAATCGATTTCATTCCCATTGCCGATAGCATCTCTGCTTCTCGGCCTAAGTTCGGCAGTTGGTCGACCATAACATTACTCTCCAGCGGGGGTGTGTCTTAAACCAAACGCGACACGCCCTTAATTATCGCTCTTTGTAACGATGGAGTAAGATGTAATTTGAACCGTATTCAAAAAACGACTTTTGTACCAGCAATCAAGTGGCTGAAGTCAATATCACACAAATGGCGGACACACCACAACGGCTCTCACTGACTTTCGAGGACTGGCGACAACCAGTACTTCGTCGCCCTCAGAAACAGAGTGTAAGTAGCCAATCCCAATACCGAGATTGTCGAGACTTGGTGATGGCGCGCCAGATGATAACCTACCAAGCGATGTTCCGTCGAGTGTGGTGACCTCTTTTCCGGGACGTGGCAATGGCCCCTTTTCGACATACCGAATACCCCACCAGCGTTCATCATCCTCACTGTGGCTAATGACCCGGTGTTTACCGATGAATTCATGCTCGAGGTCCAATCCAAAAGGCACATTGGTCTCCCATGAATCACGGGAAAGGAAACTCGAATCTTCAAGTTCGGAAAGGGGTGGCCAACAAAAATCAACACCCGAGAGCAGATATCCTTTTTCCAGCCGTAACGTGTCACGAGCACCCAAGCCAACAGGAATTGCACCACCTTCGATGAGGCTACTCCAAAGCGCAGGAGCATCGTGGTTGGGTACGAATATTTCGTAGCCCGACTCACCCGTGTACCCTGTTCCTTGAATCCAGCCATCGATACCGAGATGATTCTCACCGATCAACTGCCACTTGAATCGGCCAATATGACATTGTTCGCCCATCACTTTTTCAAGAATTTCACGAGAATTAGGCCCTTGAAGAGCTACAATTGATGTTTCATCAGAGAGATTCTCCAAAAGTATTGAACCATCTTCGGGAAGATGAGATGAGAACCAATCCCACATCACACCAATCATCGACGCATTGGGCACTCCGAGAATTTCTTGTTCTGAGACGACGGCAAAAATCATGTCATCAATAAGGTGGCCACTTTCGTCTAGAAAATGCGTGTAAGCACAGCGAGGAGACGCTATTGAGGTCACACTTTGGGTAGCAAGAGATTCCAACCATTGCTTAACGCCAACACCCGAAAACCGAAACGAACCCATGTGAGATACATCAAAAAGACCCGCAAATTCTCGGGTTGCTAGGTGTTCCTCCTTGATACTGGAGTACCAAATTGGAAGTTCAAATCCATGAAAGTCAACAATATTGGCGTTTAACGAGACATGCTGGTCATACAAGGCAGTTCGTACTGGTGCTCCATCGCTCATGTCCTTTGGACATCGAACCGCTCCTTAAACTCAAGCAACAAGGAGGTTCAAAATTTAGACTGACAGCGTTTGAATTTTTCACTCATGGTTAATGCTTCATGATGGACAAGTAATGGAAGAACAGGCTCTCCGTCCGACCATTCGCCCATCTCGGTGAGCAGAGGGGAATTAAGCAGGTGCTCATAAGCCCACGATTCAGTAATTACGTCTCCACGGCTCCGTGCCACAACCCAGTCAGCTTGTGCGTCAATTCTCCGATAAAAACCCCAGTCAGCAAGTGTGTCGTGAACAGAATCGGTTTGAAGATAATGGGTTCCGACCAATCTCGGGAAACCATACAAATCACTTTGCAGTTCAATAAACAATACATGCTCCTGTGGAAGTTGAGAAAACATCACTTGGTGATGTACGCTGTAGCAAGCATCCACTGACATATCATCGATGCCTTGTGCCAAGTGGACCATCGTGGTGTTCGGTAAGCGAGACATGTTTGGTTGAAGCTCTGGGTGATTCGGTCGCGTCCAAGCCGATTCAAAGTCGAGGAAGAGAGTCTGATTCCCCCAACTTCTCTCCATTGATTCATACAAACTCAAGAACACATATGCACCACCTAAACTGTGCCCACCAACCCAAAGATGTGACGGATCAACAACCATTTCCCCCAAAATCTCATCGACTTCAGCAGAACGATTGAGGCCAAGAACAGAACTCTCTATTTCGTCAAAAGCGGCATTGAAAGCAAGTGCTCGGTAAATATGATGAGGCCAATTCGATGCCCCTTCTTCATCAACTGCTTCAAAACCTTCTGGAATTTCAGGACTGATGTCAGACGGATATTGGATAAAAGCAACTGCCATTCCTTTCGCTGATAGATGAGCGATCCAGTCGGTGTATTCTTCATAAATTGGATATCCCCAACCGTGAGTTAAGATTGCCAGAGGAATAGAGTCTAACTGCACATCATCGGGGAGAATAGGAAGCGTGAGATATATTGAAAATTCCAAATCTTTCTCTGTATCGTCAAGGATATCTTCGACTTCGGAAGGAAGTTCATACGGGTGAACAGAGAGAGAGGTTTCGAACGGTCCGGGTTCAGCACCGTAGCCTAGAATTGGTGCAGGCGGAGGAGAGGGAGCAAACCCTGCCATTGCTGGAATACCTGGCATAACCAACCATGCTGCGAAAAATACCCCCATGATATGCATTGAATGTTGGGCGATGGCCAGTGGTTTCGAATCTCTAGGGATGTGTGGGAATCCTCCAACCACGAGAAGTAAGGAGAAGAGTGCGAAGCCAAATGCAGTGGGGAGGAGTAGAAATGCCCCACGAAGGTAGTATGCATCAAGTGCGAAGAACATAGCGATTAGTCCTCCAAGGAAACCCAGAGTGAAACAACCCATAGATCGAAGCCAAAGAGGATTTTCTTTGCCACCGAGTTGTCGCTGAAGTACGATAAAAGTAAGAAATAAAAGTACACTCATGGAAAAGGTAAACATGACTACATTTTCTCTTAGAAACATTGTCCACTGTAACATTCGGTAGGCATAGGGCCATATTGCATCGCTAACATCATAGCCTAAAATTGAACGAAATACCGGTTCAGTAACGGAAGCAATCAATCCCGTAACAAACAAAAGAGGTAAAAAGATCCGACTTGAACTTAGTTCTTGCCATCGAATAGCAAGAGCATCCCGGTCGACCATAGGCAATGTGTAGAACACAGGTTCAAAAAAGGTCGTTTTTGTTACTTCAGCGAAAATCATTGGGATTCCGGAAGTCCCCGGACAATTTCCTTGCCGTGGATAACGATTTCTTCAACCATCGATTTCAATGTCGATTCGGTAATTCTCGGATTCGCAATAACTGCTCGAATGACTACGTTCGGCCCGATATTCGAGCGACTTACCATGAAGTTTTCATTTCTAAGCAATCGGTCTCGAATTTTCGTGTTCAAGGTATTCAGGTCCTCGTACGGAATTTCAGGAACATACCTAAAACAAACATTGGTCCATTGACGAGAAGATAACATTTCGAGTTCATTGTGTTGGCTGACCAGGTTCTCAAGATAATCACCCAAGTCCATGTAACGATCGACCATTGATGCCCATCCCGCATCACCGCATTCTCGCCAAGCCAACCATAGTTTGAGCGCATCATTCCTGCGAGCGCATTGCAACGAGTAACGGCCCAAATCGTACTCCCGCGAATCTTCATGAAACAGATAATGCGCAACCTCACCGTGTGAACATACCCGGGCAAGAACATCAGAATTCTTTACGATGAAGGCACTACAGATGAGAGAAACACCCATCATTTTGTGGGCATCCCAGCAGATGCTGTCTGCTAATTCAATGCCCTCCATGAGAGAGCGGTGCTTCGTAGAAAACAAGGCACTACCACCCCAAGCTGCGTCGACGTGATGCCATAGACCCTCTTCATGTGCAATGTCAGCTATTTCCCGTATTGGGTCAAAAGCACCCCGAACTGTTGTCCCAGCAGTCGAAATGATGCAGAAGGGCTGGTAACCTTCACGACGACTGCGAGTGATTTCGTCCTTCAATGATGAAGGAATCATTCTCCCGTGTTCGTCACAGGCTACTTTAATCAAGTTCTGATGCCCGATTCCGATAACATTGGCCGACATCAATACAGAGTAATGTGCCTCACTGGACACAAATGCTACCATTGTTTGACCGTTTATGCCGGTCTGGGTAGATGAAGGGACCATAACTTGTCGAGCACAAAGCATTCCGAGCATGTTTCCGTTGGAACCACCCGTTGTCAATGTCCCACCGGATTCAGGAAAACCAATAATTTCCCCCATTCTTGTCAGAACCGTTTGCTCTATAATCGTGGCTAATGGAGCAAGTTCATAGGTGTACATCGATGTGTTTGTGAGCGCTGTGATGATCTCTGCAGCGAGCGACACTGGACTTACGCCGCCCCATAATGGATTCATAAATTCTGGACGGTTCGTCTTAACGCAAGACCGTAAATAGGCATCGACATCATCCAGTACCGCGTCCAGACCGTTTCCTTCAAGAGGGAGTTTGAGATCAGATGTTCGAGACAATGAAGAGTGTTGAGCAAAAGTAGACACTTTGCCAGGTTCATCTGCTGCTTTAAGGTAATCAACTACCCTTTGAGTAATAGCCTCTATGAACTCATCCAACTCCATATGGCTCAATGTGTCCTGCTGGAGGAGGGCTTTTAGGTTTCGTGAACGAGTTGCTGAAAAAGATGATTATAGCATGTAAATAATACGCGTATTTGGGAGATTATGTCTTTCGGATAGGAAAAAATGCGTTTCGAATAAAAGGTGACTGGAGAATGTTTTATTCAAATCGTATACTGATTCAGCCCAATCATAGAAGTTTTTCAGATTCTATACTACTCGAGCACGACAAATCAAAAATATATCTCCGATGATACATCTTTTTCAACAATTTTTCACTGGAAATGAATATTGAACCATCTTTTGGCATGCAAAGTGCATATTTTCTCAATAACATTGAATAGAGGAATGCCTAGGAAGGCTCATGCTCGGAGATGTAGGAGATAGGTGGGTTGGAAGATTACAGCAGCATGTAGCAAAGGATTTACGAACAAACGGGTGGTCACAAACCGAGATTGCAAGTATACTCGGCTCAACCCAAAGTACAATCTCGCGGCAAATGCAGAAACCCCCCATACGCCTTGATGCAAGTGCCGATGAAGCCACAATCGATGGATGGGGCACTGAACTGTCACAGGCACTATCAATCTTAGGACCTGATTCTAAAGTCATTCGACAACGATTTATTGTCGAATTTCAACTCAGTGGCAACAATACCTTACGCTACGACAAGACACTCACCGGGCTTAATCTCGATGCAGGACAGGAGCAACGCGCCTTGCTTCGAAGACTTGAATGGGCCGCAGGACGACTTGATGTACGCAGAATTGAACATTCTATTCCAGCAGTGGGAATGAATATAGCTGCTTGCAATGAAGGTGCAACGGAAAAGAGCGAGGTAGCCGCATTCCCGGGCAGAATTACCTTGGTCGAAGGTGCCCTAAGACATCATGAAACGCCAACATTCGGCTCTTCAAATCACCTTGCATCGGTCTTGCTGTCGGTCAATGCAATCGAAAATTCGAAAACGGCTATTGTCAATATCCGACCACCTATCAGCGGAAACAAGGTCGATACCGCAGTGGTGAGCAAGGCTTGTGAACAGTTAGGGTACTCTTTTTCATTAGCTCCAAAAGCAAAAGTCAATGAAAATGAAGACAGGTTCGATGTAATTCTCGACGAAGGAGATTTTGGATGGGAACCTACGCTTTACGTTGTTGCACACAATCCGCTTGAACTCGTCGATCGAACACACCAACTTGTTGCTGTATTGAAGGAGGAGGCCGCTTGAAAGCTGTCCTTTTTACGTCCACAATTATTGTATTTTCTATGTTCGCAGGATGTATTTCTGGCGAACCTGGCTCCGCAGTAGGTTCAGATAATCCTTGTGACCAGAACATCCAAATCCGCCAATCTGACGGAGTTTTACGAATATTGACATACGATATATTTCAAGGATATACCGATGAAATGATAGATGATTTTGTGAACCAAACAGGAATCGAAGTCGAAATTATTCGTACGGATGATGCTGGAGGCATTCTGGACCAAATGATGCTTACCAAATCAGCACCTCAAGCAGATTTGATGATTGGTTTGGACAACACATATCTGCCAACGGCTCTGAAAAATTGCTTACTCGTTGAGCATTCGGTTCAATCGGATAATTTCACACAATCGTCTCTTGATTTTTATGATGGTCCACTTGCCATTCCGTTTGACCAAGGTGATGTTTGCCTCAACTACGATGAAGAGGCTCTTGCAGCTGCAAACATGAGCGCTCCTACGAGTTTGTGGAACCTTACCGAACCTAAGTGGAATGGAAAAATGGCATTTCCATCCCCGATAAGTTCCTCACCTGGAAGAGCATTCTTAGCAGCGACACACGATTACTTTAGCAATCAACCAGGTAATGAAATGGGGAACGCATCAAAATGGTGGAGAGATATTGCGGACAACGGGGCGATTTTCACTTCAGGCTGGACTGAATCCTACACGACCTACTACACGGGCGGTTATGGGGAGTATACTGAGGGATACATTGGCGGAGCCTACATCACCGTGTCGTATTGCCACTCACCTGGGGTAGAGGCTTACTTTGCTGAAAATTATACGCATTCCACATCGCTTAATCTACCGAGGGCATCATTCCATCAAGTCGAGTATGCTGGGGTGATTAACGGAGCGGCTGAAAGTGATGCTGCACAGCAATTCCTCCAATACCTTGTGTCAAAGGACGTCAATTCAAATATGCCATTTTACAATTCGATGTTATCTGTAGTGAATGGTAGTGAACTTCCTGAAATAAATGGATATCGATACCATTCAGATACAGCAACACGAAGTTCTTACATCACATCTACAATGATTGAACTCATGATGGATGATTGGCTTGAAGAATGGAAAAACGCCACGAAGTAAACTGAGGTAAGATTTTGAATTCCTCTGCACCTTTGCTTACAACAGAAAACGGATTACGATTTACGGTGGTAATCGTATTTATCGTAGGGTCAATCCTGCCTTTCGTTTACGCACTTGAACGGTTACAGTACGTGACAGGATGGGGGTTTTGGACCGCATTAACTGAATTCTCTAATCAAAGCGGAGCGATGAAAGCACTCAAGTTTACGTTCTTAGAATCGATTACCTCAGCTGCGCTAACTATTCTTATCGGACTACCTGTTGCTTGGTCGCTAAGTAAATACTCATGGAGGAAAATTCGGTTGCTGCGCGCACTACTTGCCGTACCTTTTGTAACCCCTGCTATCGTTGCATCCATGGGATTTTTAAGTTTAATTCGGGAAGATGGTCTGCTCGCAAAAATGGGAATCGATTTACGCCTTGAAAACGGGGTTGTTGGAACATTTGCCGAGTTGTCAGGGTGGGAGAATCCTGGTCATTTTCTCGCACTTATTCTAGCCCATGCATGGTTTAATCTATCTCTAATGATTCGATTTGTGGAACCAACGCTCGCAACTTTAGATCCCGTTTGGGAGGAGCAATTATCCTTACTGCCTGGAGGTAAAACTAAGTTTTTGCGCATTAAAAATCTCTGGATTCCGGTGATCGGGCCCGCAGTAATGTGCGCTGCATCATTGAGTTTTCTTTTCTCATTCACCTCTTTCGCATTAGTAAAATGGCTGACACCCAACAACGACACGCTTGAATCGATTATGGCTGATGCCGGGTCATCCGCTGGTATTGTGGGATACCGTATCGATTCAAGCGAATTGATATACTCCGTAGCCATTGTACAGTTCCTCGTTTTACTGCTCACTCTCTGGTTAACATCTATACTCCAAAAAAGATACACGAAACGACTTTCACTGCTAAGTGAAAACAATGTTCGTAGCCATTATGGGAAACCTACATCTGCTGCGAAGTTTGCTATTTTCATTGGACTTATCTTCACACTTCTTCCTTTTTCTTCAACTTTCATCTCCTCATTCCGAATGCGAACTTTCAACAACGGGACTTCGCAAAATGAATGGACACTCGTAGGCTGGAAGAATGCATGGAATGGGGACTTGTCGACCATGGCAGCAAGTGAGGCAATGTCCAATTCAATCGTCTACGCACTATGCACACTGATTATTGCAATGCCAATTGGTTGGATTTTGGCATCGACAATTTTCAAACTCGAGGAATCAGGCTGGTCAAAGGTTTCAAAAGCTCTCGACCTCGCTTGTATGATGCCTTTGGCAATGTCTGCAATCATGGTTGGACTCGGCGTCCTACTTGGAGGACTACGTTGGTTTCCACAAATGTTCAGTTGGTTTCTGTTGCCGGTATTCCCCCATGTGTTGTTGACTGTTCCTTTCGTGGTTCGCATCATGCTGCCGGCATACTTCTCTCTAGACAAAATGTACTCAGAACAATGTAGAGTGTTGCAACTTTCTCCGTTTTGGACTTGGTATCACGGCACTCTTGCGTTTCTACGAGGTCCTGCGGTCGTTGCAGGCTCACTTACACTTGCTTTTTCGCTCGGAGAGTTTGGTGCTTCTTGGCTTCTGGTTCGTTCTGGTTCATGGGATACGTTATCAGTTGTTGTCGATCAATTGATGGGACGACCGAAATTCGACCCAGTCGTGTACCCGACGGCAATGGCTGCGGCCTCAATGCTGATGCTGCTCACATTTGTGCTGTTTTTGGCTGCTGAACGTTTCCGTGAATCAAGTGATAGGAGTGGATTTTGATGGACGAGAGACCTACAGTAATCGTTGCCGAACTGAGCAAAGAATTTGACAATAAATATGTGTTTAAAAACATGAATTTTGTATTAGAAGACAACGAGATTATTGCGATAATAGGTCCCAGTGGGTGTGGAAAGTCCACGCTTTTACGAATGATATCAGGCCTCGAGACTATTGAAAAAGGTAAGGTTGAAACTGCTAACATCGAAAAGAATTCGATTGGATATATCTTCCAAAAGCCTGTCCTGTACCCCCATCTTAATGTTGAGGGAAATATCGCACTAGGTATTTCAGAGAAATTATCGAGAAGACAGAGAAAAGTACTGATTGAGACTGAACTGAGGACTGTCGGACTTGAAGGCTTTCTAGCACGGAAAATTGACTCACTGTCAGGAGGGGAGGCGCAGCGAATTACCGTGGTTCGAGCTCTCCTTAACAAACCAAATCTACTTCTTTTGGACGAACCGTTTTCAGCATTGGATATACCAACTCGAAGAAAAATTGCTAAAGATACTCGTTTGATATTGAAATCAAAAAATATCCCAGCAATCCACGTCACTCATGACCCTGAAGAGGCACAAATTATTGCTGACCGAGTACTCAAATGGCACCATCTTTTTCCCGACCAATCCGAAGAGTGAAAATTGGGAGCCCCGAGATATCCTAGGATAGCATAATAAGTGGCCCGGTCCCAATACATATTGGTCAACATGGTAGGCACCCCTCTAGATGTGCTCCCCTATGTACGGGGAATTCAAATGGTTCTTTCAGGATACGAAGGTTATACGAAAGGAAAGAGAAGGTCTGCAGATTTAGCAATTCGTGAAGAAATCCAGCGCTGCGGAACACGCGCACGCAACCATTTGATGAATGTTCATGACAACGCCTTTCGCGAAAAGAAAATCTCAATTGCAAAGGCTGCCAAGGCATGCTGCAACACCATTGACCAACTGATTGAGGATGTTGACAAATCGCCTACGGGGATGACACATGCCTTCTTTTCTGGACAAAGTTCGGTTTCCACCTCCGTGCTAAAAAAACTCATCAAACACGACCATGATGTTATTGAAATGATGACAAAGGGCGTCAATATTTCAAACAGTGTTGAGCATGCATTTTCAACTGGCAAAGAGGTTGATGAAATCATATCGCTCGTTCGCCAATGTGAACAAATGATGACCAGTTCAAGAGGCTACTTTAGTGCCCGAGCTACTGTTCTAGACGGACTACGACAAAAGAAGAAGGTGTGATGATGAGTACGAATTTTAAATGGCGAAGTAACCCGAACATTATTGCTCGGTTAGTTGACGGAAATGATATCAAAACATGGAAAGCACGCCAAGTGGTTTTGAAACCAAATGAAGCCTGTGCATTCATCATTGATGGTAGAATTGGAGATATCGTTTCTGAAAAAGTCGTTCGGAACATTGGCGGCGGACTCGGTCGACACATTGCTGACATGATGGGAGCAACTGCAACAGATCGAAAAATGCTGTTTGCGATGACTGGCCCAGTCGATTTGTGGATTCCTTTCAGCGCAGCACTAAAAGACGGTTCTGCCGCATCAGGCCACATGAATTTACGTGTCCAACTTCGAAAAGAGGACATTCCCAAACTACTGAATATTTTTGCAAACCATGCCCCATTGCTCGACAGAGAGGCCTTGATTGGGTTCATTGGACACGAAATATCAACTCGATGTGTTACTCCATCAATGGCAAATTGCTCCGGCTCGGAAGAGTTGCGAAGTTCGGAATTCCAAGAGCATCTCGAAATGCATACTGAAGTCGAGATGCGTCAAACGCTATCGAATCTCGGATTTACGTTCCTCAGAGCGTATATCTCAACCGATAAAACTGACCAGGAAAAACTCGCACGACTAAAGGCTGAACTCGACATGGCAACGAAAACAGAAGGGGCCAATGCTGATGCAACGATGGAAAGAATTGCCATTCGTGAAGCTGCAACTTTGCGCCGAATTGAATGTGAAGTTAACGTCGAGCGTGCAAAAAAGCATGGTGAGGTAACGATTCAAGCAGAATCAGAGTTACTCGAATTGCGTAAACAAGAAGCTGTTTGGGAGGCTGAACTCAAGCGTGAGCAAGGCCAAGCCGATTTACGGATGAAAGAATCATCTCATAAGACCACACAAGCGATGGATTTGTTTGAACAAGTGCAGGCAAGAAAACGTGATAGAGTTCAGCAACAACAAGACCATCAAGACCAGCGAATGGATAAACAAAACGATATTCAAATGAAAATGATGGAAATGGCTGCATCGCAAGGCGCTCTTACTCCAGAAGTCATGCAAGAATTCCTACGTCAACAAACTGCACAAAAAGCCATTGATGGTTCAGAGCAAGACGCTCCAACATCGGACCCTGTAGCAGCAAAGTGCCCACATTGTCAAGCCGCAGTTATGCCTGGATGGAAGGCCTGCCCACATTGTGGACAAGCAATTTGACATTGATAGCAGTCCAGTGTCATACATATTTATTGAGTATATTCACAAGGTGAGACCATGCAACTTACTTGGGGATCACGACCTTGGAGAGTCTGGCGTTCACATTGGAACAATCGAGGCACATATCGCGGACGAAGAGTCACCTATGCAATCCTAGTCGCTCTAACATTACTTGCTGCAATTCCGTACACGACAATTAATCGGATTGCTGCGATGAGGGGATGGATTGCATTTGACCCCTCGACACAAATCGACTTTGACATACCGTTCTTGGCTTGGATGGTAATTCCTTATCTCACTTTATACTTTTATTACCCTGCAGCGGCTTATTTGGGGAGTAAAGACGACATCATGTGGAGGCAAAATATTATTTTTCATCAAATGATGATTCTTTCTTGCTGGATTGCGTTCTTGACCTTCCTTCTGTTACCGGTTGAAATCGACCTCAGACACCTCATTGTTGGCGTGGAAGGTACGCGATGGGAACCTTGGTATGATTTCCTTCATAGCGCTGATAAGCCTTGGAATGCATGGCCTTCACTTCACATCGTTCAAAGTACCCAAGTCGTGCTCATACTGCGTTATTGGTATCCTTCAACAACATCAAAAAGACAAGTATTGCACGGCTTACTGCTCATCATGTGGCTACTTTTGGTGCTTTCAACAATGGTCATCAAACAACACTATGTTTGGGATGTCGTTACTGCTCTGATGTTGACTGGGCTTGGATGGATATATTGGATGAAGCCTTGTCTTGAGAATCTCAAAAACGAAGAAAAATGCAAAGAATTTGATGAAATCCTAAACAGTGATTAACTAGAACACCACACCAACGAGGTCTGGTCTGTTGAGATATATCGTCAAAACAACACCTGCCATAATCATCATCCAAGCACCTACGAGTTTGATCATACCGGTCGCACGGCGGAGGAAGTTTATCATCACCTGTCGGCCCATGCCGACTGTTACTGTTACGGCAATCATCAACACAAGAAGTCCGAACATCAAACCACTCAATCCAATTGCGGTTATTGACGCTCCCTTCGAGCTCAAATACAGGACAAAGGGGAGAACTGCGGCCGCTGTACAATCAATAGATGCGGCAGCATAACCGAAACCATACAAGTACATGTTTCTACGCGGAGTGAAGGTATCATCGTTTTCAGTGGTGCTGTATTTGGAAACGAATCGATCGACAAATCCCATGAGATGGGATGTAATGCCAAGGAGCATGATCAATCCGAAAAGGACCAGGAGTCCAGCGACGATTTTTGCTACTAAACTTACGATTCCAAGTTGAACGAATGCCTCACCCATAATCAATG
>DAIUCF010000011.1:33624-48533 GCA_036846305.1 Candidatus Poseidoniaceae archaeon
CAATCACCCATGAATTTGGCATTTTGGATTTTAATTTTCCAGATTCAGTAAGTTCATCTTCTCGAGCGCCCAGTGAGAGATAATAAGAAATGAAACCAGGCAAAACTGGGAAAGCACAAGGAGAAAAATAAACCAAGATTGAAAGAATCATACCCAAAGTGAAAACTGCGAGGAGTGAAGTACTCGGTTCTTCCCAAGCCATGCGAGATGATATTAACTCTGATGAGACTTTTTCAGAAGGGTTAGCAGACAGCACATCCTCCAATTTACCGTCGAAACCTAACCAGCCATCAGTAGGAGTCCCAGTTGATTGCTTTTCGATAATGTATCCTTCTTCATCAATGATGAGAACTACTGGAATTTGCCCTGTTCCACCTGTTGTAAAAAGACGAACGGGGTCTGTGGTTGAACCGTCTTCAAGTATAGCCGCTGAGGTTGAGCCTATTCCTGTTGCATAATGCGGGACATGATAGGAACTTGATGATTGATTGAGGTATGGAATATCTTCTCCATACCAGGCACCGTAGGCAAAAATGTTCAGGGTTTTGCCAGAGGTATTCGCCATCTCTTGCCAGCCATCCATTTCAGATTCAATGTGCTCTTGAACGGCATGACAATTACTACAATCATGAGCCATTAAATCAAGAATAATGATGCTTCCTCTGTGGTCGTCCAACGAAATCCAACCGGTAGAATTTGCGAGGGGTTGTTCGACATCGCTACGATTAAGAGATTCAAAAATAATATTCGGAATGGGTGCTGGTTCGGCATCAGATGCAAAAACATCATCCATACTATCAAACATTGAAAGAGCCGCGTAGGAGACTGTTACAAACATTAGAGCAGCGATTGCAAATGCTTTCCATGTATCTGCTTGTCTAAAAACACCAAAATCTGCCTGTTTGAGAGTTCCTGATACTGCGCTGGGCACGCCTCTGATGTACTCTGACATCGATGCTAAAGCGCCCATGTTCTCTACAATAGTAATTGCTTATTCAAAGTAGCGGGACCTTGGCCAGGTGAGTATAATCAATATCGTTACGTTATCCAAATTCTGGAGTGGGCTCGGAGAGAATCGAACTCTCGATCTTCGCCATGTGAAGGCGACATCATAACCCCTAGACCACGAGCCCTAAGGTATTCGGACGTGAAGCATCTTCGATATAAGAGCGCCGTAAGCGTAATTCAACGATGGGCATTCAAGTGAACCATCCCCACTTCTAATCGATCATGGGTCGGATGAACTTCGACGAGGTGAACCGGAACCGGCAACTCATCCGCAAGTTCTTCAGCAAGGGAAAGAGGAAGTTCGATCCTTTGGTGGTGGGCATCATAACGAATCCACCCCTCTGCAATTCCAAATTCATGCTGTAACTCTGCAACATCATCTGTCGCATCTTCAAGAGAAGTTGGGATGGCCCCAAACACAATTGTGTCATCATCACTGAGTACTTCATACGGACGTAAGTTGGCTTGTCCTCGACGACGGAAGCGGGCACGAAGTTGACCTGCATCCTTGTATCTAGCCGAACAGAATTTTAGATGAAAGTCTAATTCTTGTGACGCTTCTTTTAGCCTCAAAGCAAGGTCTGCTGAGCCTTCGGCTGCAGCAGTAATGCCGCCGCTTAGATTAAATCCACGAACATCCATATTCTCTTGATTGCCAACGGTAATCTCTAACTCATTCAGATTGAGGAACTGGACTGGAGATGTATGAAGTTCATCAAGTAATGCAAACAATTGAGATTCTTTGTCCGGCTCACAGGGAAGTTCAACTCCTACATCGATTCCTGCATTCGAGCAGGCCTCTATGATTGGTAGATATTTTTTCAAAGTCCCGTCAAGAAGATGAAATCTTATTTCATCTAAACCTGCCATACCGAAGTCGGCAGCACGTGCGACTTGGAATGGTATCGAAGTGTACAGGTGGATGTGATGTTCAGTGCCAAAAGCCGCCTTTAATTGACGAACTGCTTCCAGAGATTTGTCCATATCCAGCATGGGGTCTCCACCTGTAATACCCGTTCCTGTTGCTCTCATAGCACGTCCCTCCTCAATGACCTCGTCCCAAGTGCTGCAACGACGCTCGTTCGCAAACATATCCGGACTTTCCCTTCGGTTGTCAGAAAGCGGACAATAATCGCAACCCCAATGGCATTTACCAGTAACAAAAAGCACCAACTTACTGCCTCGTTGACATTGAACGCAACCTTCAGCTTCACCGTCGTCAGCGGGAAGAATTTCAGTTGCCATCGGCAAGGACAATGTCATTTGTATCAACCACCCGACTACACTGCTGATTTCAAACTCTCGCCTTTAACTGCCCTATTTCGCATCAATTGCATGCTTTAACAGCCACCGATGGAATCGGTAGTCGCCAGTCAATTCAGGATGAAACGTGAGAGCCAGTCGATTTCCATCGAGGACTCCTACAGTTTCTTCTAAGAATTTGACTGCTGACACGCATCGTATTGAATTTTGTTCAAAGCGAGGGGCCCGGATAAAAACACCATGGAATTTCTCTGTAAGATGTGAATCATGAGCGACACCAACTGGAAGGGGTTGATGATGAAACCCCTCTGGATTCGTTCTTTGAATCGATACTTCAGAACCTACAGGAATGTCGAGATTGACTTCAAGCATTGCTTCAAAGGAATCTCGTTGCCGACCCCATGCATTTCGAGAAATATGGCAATCAATGAATGGAGTAAACGACAATTCAGGTTGAGCCAAAAGTATAGCGCCAGCACAGGTACCGAGAACTGGACGCTCAGGATATTCTTCCATCCAAGAAAACAACGCCTGCAAGAGTGATTCACTTTGACTGGCTTTTCTCATGGCTGTTGATTCACCGCCAGGTAAAACCAAGCAATCAAGTTCAGAATTAACTTGCTTACCCATACGCAATTCGACAACTTCAATCTCAATGCCGAGTTGTTGTGAAGCTGCTGCAAGTGCTTCTGAGTGTTCATGGCGTGCGCCCTGAAGCATAGCGACTCCAACCCGAACCATGTGCATGGGTCGAGGCACTTCCCTAAGAGTCCAACGACAGAGTAAGGTGCAGAACGACATTTTGAGAGATGCTTGACCCCTTGAATTGAAAAACCTCCACGCACTGCATCGCTCATGGACATCAAGCAAGACTGTTTCCTTGTTCCCGGACCAGTTCGAATGAATGAGGCATGTCTTCAAGCATTGTCGACTCCAGTAATGACTGCACGAGGGGCTGAATTCCGTGATGTGATGGCACATCTCAATTCAGGACTTCGTTACGCGTTTAATCTGGCTCCATCTGAACCTGTACGTGGAACTCAGTCGTGGGCTGGAGATGATGATTACAAAGTGTTGGTCGTTTCTGGAAGTGGTACTGCTGCGATGGAAATGGTCATTGCAAACAGGTTCCGCTCCAATGACCTTGTGTTGGTTCCGACAAACGGTAAATTTGGCGAACGTGTTGCTGAGATGTGCAAGCGCTTCTGTAATGTGAAACACATCAAATATGAATGGGGACGTGCTTTTGACATGTATGAACTTGAACAACAACTTGAACGTGGATGTTACGAATCTTTGCTAATTTGTCATAACGAAACCAGCACAGGAATTACCCAAGATGCTTCCGCAATTGCTGAGATGTGTCATCGACACGGAACTTCGTTTATTCTCGACGGTATCACCTCGGTTGGAGGTTTACCTGTTCACCCGGAAGAATGGAATGCAGAAGCAGTAGTTATGGGCGCACAGAAATGTACTGCCGGACCTTCCGGAATTGCTGCAATTGCAGTAAATTCACACTTTGTTGAAAGAGTTCATGCTATTCGTGAGCAAAATGACTCAAATCCAAACTACTACTTTGACATGGTCCCTGCACTGAAAAAAGGTGATGATGACCAAACACCATGGACGCCAGCAATTAATCTAGCGATGGGGTGGGCCGCTTCTCTTGATGTGCTCAAATCAGAAACAAACCAAGGAAGGTGGACTCGTTGCGAACTCCTTGCAAGAGGTGTTCGAAATCTATTCATTAATCTCGGATTTAAACTCCTAGCAGATCAACAGCAAACAAGCAGTACGGTAACTGCGATTCTCTATCCCGAAGGTATTGATGACACTTGGCGAACCCGCCTCAAAGATGATTACAATACACAAGTTATTGGCGGTCAGGACGGGCTAAAGGGCAAGATGTTCCGGGTTGGTTCCATGGGAGAAACGCCGGTTGAAGAAATGGTTGAAGGGTGCAAAAGGATGATTCGGTGCTTCAATTCATTTGGGCTTCAGCTTCCAGAACTTGATGTTGATTCATATTTTGTCTGAGGTTTTATCGTGACGAGATTCGTTGTTCTGGGTCGCTTCCAACCGTTTCATAAGGGTCATGAATATTTGGTCAAAGCAGCTCATTCTTTCTTGTCCGAAGAAGATGAATTGGTTGTTGCAATTGGCTCTCAACAAGCCGGGTGGGAACCGAACAATCCTTGGACAGCAGAAGAACGTGAAGAGATGATTCGAAGATGGGCACAACTCGAAAATATCCCATGTACCATTGTGTCGATCGAAGACATCAATGACCCACCGAACTGGGTTAAGCATGCCACGGAATCCCATGGAACTGGTACACTAGTCACTACCGATGAGCAAACATATCAACTGTATGCCGAATCAAATTATGATGTTAAAATGCTGGAGATGAATGAACGTGAACGATTCGAAGGTTGGCGAATTCGGCAAACTGCCAAGATGCTCTCTACTGTTTACGATGACGAAGCTGTTCGAGAAGTCCTCAAAGAGAGTATCCCCCACGCAATAATAGAATGGCTCATCGAAAATGATGCCCTGTTTCGACTTTCGACGTTTGAAACAGGAGTATATGCTGGGTGATTATTTTCTGAACAATTTCTTTTTGAACTCTTTCTTGACTTGTTCTTTCGCAACTTCATTAATTTTTTTCTCAGCTTTTTGCTTAACACTGTTTGTTGCATTGGAAATCTGTTCTTTAGCCTTGTCAACAATAGGCTTGCTAACGCTATCGATAACTTGTCGTTTAGCGCTTTTGGCAGCTGTTTTCGCTGCTTTTTTTGCTGCATCACTTGCTTTACTTGCTGCTTTACCTGCCAGTCCCTTGACCATGAGTGCATGTCGATACGACACCTCATCAACCTTGCGCCGTCATTCTTCAGAGGCAACAACCACACGTGATGCCACCAAAACCCTCTGCTTGTACATGTAGCCGGATTCAAGAACGTCGACCACTTTGCCAGCTGGAAAGGTCTCTGAGGATGGAATGGTTGTAATTGCATCCATTTTTGCCGGATCGAAGTCCTGACCTTTTGCCGCAATCGCAACAACACCATCAGATGAAAGTTCATGCCACATTTTATTTCGGAGCAATCGTAATCCTTGGGCGACTGCTGAAGTATCATCTTCATCAAGATTGGCGAGTGCACGATCAACATCTGCTAGAACAGTTAACATTCGACGGGCTAATCCCATTCCGCTGTATTGAATCAGTTCAGCTTTTTCTGCCATGAGGCGTTTACGTACATTCTGAATTTCCGCATCTTTGTATGCAATTTCCTTTTCGGCTTTATCTGCTCTGAGGTTGGCTTGCTCTAATGGGTCAAGTTCTTCTTCATCGATTGTGTCTGCAAGGTCGATTGTTTCCATCCCATCCTCAACGACAGGGACAGAATCATTCACTTCTACATCCTCATCTACCGGTTCATCGGAGGGTAAATCGTCACTCATCGTGTAGTGCGTTCATGGAGTGGTCTTTGAACCCCTCGCCGCATCACTCAGCAAGTTTCGAAGATTCCAGTCGCCATGACCCCATTTATCGGGATCAAGATGTTCTCGTCCAAGAACCGCAACATAATTTGCATGCGAATGAAGTAGGGTCACCGTGTGAACAAAAAGACGCGTTGCCCGATCGTGAGCCTCATAGGTTGGCACTATTTTTGGGTCCTCACTTTCATCAAGAGTTTCACCCAATTCCTTTCGACGTTCCATCCAATCCAGACATACCGATTCAGAGAATTCATTTTCAGGCAATCCGTTAAGACGGCTGTAAACTTCTGCCCATGTAGATTCCGAATACAAATCTGCACTGTCTTCGATAACCCTCTGCAGTGCAACGTCGAGGTAAAGATATGCACGACCTTCCCACACTTCCCAAGCACCCGGACTTGCCCATTGCATGAGGAGAAGCAGTCCTTCACTACCGTTCTCCAGTCGCTTCAGTACCTCAATCACTGAACCCTCTGATAGGATATTCGTGGTGTCAAGCCAGTCAAGAATTTCTGCTTCAATATCGATATCAAAACTACGTTTCAGCCGTACTTCGTGAGGTGGTCGGAGGCCTCGTAGCTGTCCTTGTTCCAAATCGGAGTACAACGAACTCCACGGTTGTCTGAGTATTTTTTCGAGGCAGTTTTGATCGACGAGCATTAAGACCAGATCAATGCCCATACACGAGCCAAGTTGCCGTCTCGTTTGATGTCATCGCAATCATGACATGGAATTGAAACGCGAATATCCACCAAGAAGTAAGAAGAGGATTGAAGAAGAACGATTCCTCCGAGCGAAATGGAGGCTTTGTATGGCGACAATCAAGGAGCAGATTGAATTGATCCGCGCCGAGATTGATAAAACTCAAAAAAACAAGGCCACAAATGCTCACATTGGCAAATTGAAAGCCAAAATAGCTCAGTTGAAAATCAAGGAAGAAAAAGCCCATGCACACTCGAAAGCGAGTGGAGGTGGCAAAGGATTTGAAGTTAAGAAATCCGGAGATGCAACTGTTGCTCTAGTTGGTTTTCCATCAGTTGGAAAATCCACGCTTATTTCGAAAGTCACGGACGCCCATTCCGAGGCAGCGGGATATGCATTTACAACACTAACATGTATTCCTGGCGTGATGGAACACCGAGGAGCGAAAATTCAGATTCTTGATTTACCAGGTCTCATCAAAGGTGCTGCGGAAGGCAAAGGTCGCGGGCGAGAGATATTGAACGTCATCCGTAGTGCAGATATGGTGTTGTACATCGTTGATCCATTCCAAGATGCGCACTTCAATGTTCTTCACCGTGAATTGCACAATGCGGGTTTGCGATTAAATGAGACTAAGCCACCCGTTTTCATTAAAAGAACTGAGCGTGGAGGTATCGACATTAGAACTACTGTAGAACAAACACACCTTACCAACGAAGAGATGGGTGAGATTATTCGCTCATTTGGATATACATCTGCCATTGTAACTCTTAGAAACAATACGACTGCAGAGCAGGTCGTTGACTGTCTTGCTGAAAATAGAATTTACGAAAAGGCGGTTATAGCAATTAACAAAATTGACATTGCAACTGAAGAGGACCTCGTACGTTCGAGAAAATCGTTGCCGGAAGACTGGCCCGTCATGCGAATATCTGCCTTCAAGGATATTGGCTTGGAGGAATTAAAAGATTTCATTTACGACAACTTAGGATTTATGCGTGTTTACCTCAAACCTCAGGGTCAAGAAGCAGACATGGAGGAACCGTTAATTGTCAAAGATGATTCTACTGTACAACACATTTGCAACAAATTACATCGTGATTTTGTCCGTAAATTCAGATATGCTCGAGTCAAAGGCCCAAGTGCCAAATTCGATTGGCAGCGAGTCGGTCTTGACCACCTTCTCAAAGACGGTGATTTACTTACCATCGTTGTACGTAGGTAATCAGTCCCAGATACCCATGTCCATTCTTGCATCTTCAGTTGCGTGAATTTTTGGGTCCCAACGGGGGGTCCAAACTAGATTAATATGCACGCTTGCTAAACCATCTGTCTGCAGCGCCGCTCGATGTGCAGCGGCCATTATTTCTGGTGCTGCAGGACAACCGGGTGATGTCAATGTGAGGTCAACCTCTGCATGAATACCTTCGCTTTTTTCCTCAAAGCGTACATCATAAACAAGTCCGAGTTCTACAATTGACAACTCCAATTCAGGGTCTTCTACTTCGTCCAAATGTTTCATAACATCTTCCTTATCAATCAATTAACCACCTCAAACGAATGTACGAATGTCCCTCATCACTTTGTCAAACATGTTTCGAAATCCATTTGACCGACTTGGAGAAAGTGAATTCAAGATACCCATCTCTTCTGCAAAATCAGGAGAAAGGAGGAGCGCTTGGGCTGGTGCAGTTCCGTTAATGGCTATGGATAGAATTCCCATGAGCCCCTGTACTAGCTTTGCATCCGCCCCTGAGAGTAGAATCACCTTTCCATCCTGAAGTTCAACTTTTACGTGAGCTTCGGACTGACATCCGTGTACCTTTGATTCATTTGTCCAAGATGCTGGAGGTAAGAGGATTACTTCGTCTGCCATGTCAAACACCATTTCTAAGCGCTCCATCTTATCGTCGACTTCTTGAAATTCTTCAATCAGTTCTGTCAATTCCTCAGGATAGGTCATCCAAACCTCTCCGTTATGAGTTTTAATTGCTCGACAAAATTTTCCGCTTCATCCATCGTGTTATACAAGTAAAAAGATGCACGAACGGTTCCAGAAACACCTAATCTGTTGAGAAGAGGTTGGGCACAATGATGTCCTGTTCGCACTGCAATACCTCGAGCATCAAACAAATGTGCCAAGTCTTCACTGTGAATTTTTGGATGGATGAAAGACACAACTGCGCTGTCTTTGTCATCATGACGACCGTAGACTGTAATCCCCATTGAGCGCAATTGCTCTGAGACCCATCGAGCTATTTTGATGAGACGATGATGTTCTTGAGGGAGGTCTATTTTCGACATCCAATCAAATGCTGCACACCACCCAACTGCCTCGGCAATTCGTGGTGTTCCTGCCTCAAATTTATGCTCGTTACTCTGAAATGTAGAACCATCTACGGTCACTGTCTCAATCATATCTCCACCACCCATGAAGGGTTGGAGTGTTTCAAAGACCTCGTCGTCAATAAGTAACGCACCAATGCCGGTTGGTCCGCACATTTTGTGGGCGGAAAAAGCCATAAAGTCAGCATTTGAATTCTTGAAATCAATTCGTTCATGAGGTACGCCTTGTGCTGCATCAATAAGAACCAACGAGCCGTTCTTGTGAGCAAGTTCGATAATCTCTTCGAGCGGGTTTCGCACGCCTAGAACGTTGGAGGTATGAACGACACAAACCAATTTTGCACCTTCTAAGGATGCTGCGTAAACATCCATATCGAGTGTGAAGTCATCCAATACGGGAACATATCGCAGTTCGACTCCTCGTTCATTTGCTAACATTTGCCACGGTACAATATCTGAATGATGTTCCATTTCGGTCAAAACGATTACATCGCCAGCAACCAGATTAGCACGACCCCATGCGTGTGCAACAAGGTTGATTGCTTCGGTAGTTCCGCTGGTGATTACTGCACGTTCTGCATTGAACCATTCTTTAAGCCGTGAGCGACATGCTTCGTAACCCTCTGTGGCTTCGCCAGCCAAGGTATGTACTCCTCGGTGGACATTCGAATTTGATGATGTGTAATAGTCGTTCATCGCATCCAAAACCACTTGAGGCTTTTGTGTCGTAGCAGCGTTGTCCAAATAGACCAAGGGATAACCGTTGACCTCTCTCTTCAAGATCGGGAAATCATCACGCAAAGTCATGTAAATTACCTCTTTAGTTCGCATTCAAGATGAACTGTGAGCCGAGTTCGCATTTCTTCAATCAAAATTTTGTTGGTCAAATTCGTAAAGGCGTCATTCAAAAAACCATTCACAATCATACTTTCAGCATCTTCTGGATTCAATCCTCTCGACATTAAGTAGTGCATCTGATTTGAATCAACTGGGGCACTCGCTGCACCATGTGCTGCCGACACATCATCAGCGAGTACTTCGAGTTCTGGAATGGCCTCTGCCCTTGCCTTTTCAGATAACAGAAGGTTACGAAAAACTTGGGAAGCATCTGATTTATCGGCACCTTCTGCAATGGTAAGTAATCCCGTGCCGATGAAGTGGCTTCGACCACCGCATGCAGAATTCATGACCAAATCTGAGAAGGTGTGTCCGTGATGGTGGTGAATTTCAACATGCTCATCGTCGTGCCGAGAACCGTTCGCATTGACAGTGATTGATTGTCGAATCGATGAGCCCGTTCCATGAAGTGTACTGCGTATATCCGTCTTACATCGGAAGCCACCAACAGATAGCGTTGCATGCTCAATCGAAGCATCACGATGAACCTCCCAATCTTCACAACGTAGAAATTTTGAATTCGAATCAAGTTCGTTGATAAACCCGTAATACAGTTGGGAATTCGCATGAATCTTTCCGGTAATGTGAATTCCTGCCCAATCTGGCTCACCAGAAACATGGATGAATAGAACTGCACTTCCTTTAACCTCGATATTCAGGTGTCCAACTGAGACATGCCCTGAAGACCGAGCATTCAGATGGATGGGTTCAGAAACATTGTCGAGAATGAGATCAAAAGAGGAGCCTTCGCATTCTCTCAAGAAGGTACGTGCTATTTCTTCCGAAGGCTTTGACCCCAGGGATTTTTCAACGAGAGACACATCACTGTCAGTCTTGAAAAGAATTCCGTCTGCTGATGGTACAACATCGGTAGTGCTGGGATGAATACGGTGCCAAGGTGTGTAGCGCCATAGATGTTCAGAACGGGGAGGGATTGGCATTTGATGGTACATCATCCAATGGAACCCTCCATTTCCAGCTCCAGTAACTTGTTCAACTCAACAGCGTATTCCATCGGAAGTTCTCGAGTGAAGGGTTCGAAAAATCCGTTAACAATCAAGCCCATAGCTTCCTCCTCAGAGAAACCCCGAGTCATGAGATAAAACAGTTGATCGTTAGAAACCTTCGAAACACTCGCCTCATGCTCAAGGTCTGATGTTGAATTACCGATTTCCATTGTTGGATACGTATCCGAACGAGAATCCTCGTCTAAGATTAATGCATCACAGACTACTTTGGACCGGCAACCCGTCGATTTCGGAGTAACTTGAAGAAGTCCCCGGTATGAAGAACGGCCTCCACCTTTTGAAATGGATTTGGAGAGGATATTGGAGGTTGTGTTCGATGCCAAATGGTGTACTTTTGCGCCCGTATCTTGGTGTTGGCCTTCACCCGCATAAGCAACGGAAATGACCTCTGCGTGAGCGCCTTCACCCTTGAGCAAGACTGACGGATATTTCATCGTGAGTTTAGAGCCAATGTTACCGTCAACCCATTCGACTGTTGCGTCACGATAGGCAACTGCTCTTTTGGTTACGAGATTATACACATTGCTGGACCAGTTCTGAACGGTCGAATAACGAATCTTAGCACCTTTCATAGCTATAAGTTCAACTACTGCGGAATGTAGGGAATCGGTAGAATAACTGGGGGCTGTACATCCCTCCACATAGTGGACTGAACTGCCTTCGTCTGCAATGATGAGGGTTCGCTCAAATTGCCCCATATTCTTGGCATTGATTCGGAAGTATGCCTGTACCGGCATTTCAACACTCACGCCCTTGGGAATGTACAAAAACGAGCCGCCGGACCAAACTGCAGTATTGAGTGCAGAAAATTTATTGTCGCTATAGGGAATCACGGTTCCAAAGTATTCCTTGACAATTTCGGGGAATTGTTTGAGTCCAGAATCCATGTCGAGGAAAATTACTCCTTGCTCCTCAAGATCTTCACGGATGGAGTGGTAAACAGCCTCTGATTCGTATTGAGCCGTGACTCCGCCGAGCCATTTTTGCTCAGCTTCTGGAATTCCCAGCCGGTCAAATGTATTCTTAATATCGTCAGGAACCTCGTCCCATGACTTTTCTGTTTGGTCGGAAGACCGTAGGAAATATGTGATGTTTTCAAAGTCAATCATGTTGAGCAGTGAACAGTTACCCCATTCTGGCATAACACGTTCAACAAAGTGTCGGTAGGCCTTTAAGCGAATATCTGTCATCCATTCAGGTTCATTTTTGAGTCCAGAGATATCTCGGACTACTTGTTCTGATAGGCCCTTATCAAAGCGAATGGTAGAGTTCTCTGGGTCATGAAAACCATATCGGTAATCTCCGATTATTTCTTGGGATTCTTCGGTCATTTTTTTCACCTCATGCGACTGGGTCAAGCCAATCATAACCTCTTTCTTCAAGTTCTAGGGCTAGTTCTGGTCCGCCAGAGTGGACAATATTACCGTCAATCATAGCATGAACAAAATGTGGTTGGACTAGGTCGAGTAAACGTTGGTAATGAGTGATAATGAGGCTTGCAGAATCTTGAGCAACCTCATTGATACCATCAGCCACAATACGCAGTGCATCAATATCAAGTCCAGAATCAGTTTCATCGAGAAGTGCAAGGTGTGGTTGAAGTAGCAGCAGTTGTAAAATCTCAAGGCGTTTCTTTTCACCCCCACTAAATCCATCATTGACATATCTTGAAAGGAAACTTTTGTCCATAGATAATCGAGACATTGCTGCAGTCAGCTCCTTGCGGAATTCACGACCCTTGGGGGGATTCTCTCGCACTGAAGAAACTGATTTTTTCAAGAAGGTTCCAACTTGAACACCGGGGATTGATGCGGGGTACTGAAACGATAGAAACATCCCTGCACGTGCCCGTTCATGTACCGCAAGTTTCTCGAGTGCTTGGCCACGGTAAAACACACTGCCATCAGTGATTTCATAAGATGGGTGGCCCATTACTACATTGGCTAGCGTCGATTTCCCTGAGCCGTTTCGACCCATAATTGCGTGAATCTCGCCCCGATTAATGGTCAAACTCAAGCCTTTGAGAATGGGGACATCTGCAACGCTGACATGTAAGTTCTCAACTCGCAAAATCTCTTCCGCCATGCCCCAACCTGTTATAGCCTCGCAGAACTCCTTTATCAAGTGGTGTAATGGTCTCGTGATACGGTGACAGCATGTGCACTACTCCAATAATAGGGTTCAATAAGAAAGCAACGAACGACAGAACATGCCCGAAGACGATTTGGTTGCTAAATATGCTGCAGAAGCAAAAGCAGCAATGGCGGCCGAAGCAAATCGTCGAATTGAAGAAACGACAGACCCCGAAGAAGAAAAACGACTACGTTCAGCATCACTACTCCAATTCATAGGCCAATCGGATTTCATTCCCGCACTTCTCTCTCGGCTTGGTGAGGTCCGTGCAGCACTCGACGGACATGGTGGTGGAATCGCAGTTTCTGCACTCGACTGGGCTGAAGGAGCAGATTCCAAATTGGACCTGGTTTTGGATCTTACCGGAGCATGTTTATCCTGTGGCGCAGCACCTGGGACGCTTGAAGGTGTGAAGAAGGATTTAGAATCTGATGAAGAGATTTCGAGGATTCGTTTCTCCTCTGCTCTTCTCGACACCTTCGATGAATTGGGCCGAGAGTTCATTCTAGCACACGGTGCAGTCGAATTCGTGTAATCTTTGTTGTACTACGGATGGGTTGAAACATACGAAGCGAGGCGATGTGGTATGGGAGCATGGATAGACGGACGAAGAGACGACCCGATTCCGTGTCGTGAGACAGACCAAGGATTGTTTGAAGTTACTGTCCGGGATGGCCGAGGGCGGTTAGGGAAACTTCACACCGCACACGGGATCTTGGAGACTCCAGCACTTTTACCCGTCATCAATCCGAATATTCGCACCATAGAACCAAGGGAAATGTGGGACAGGTACGGAATCGGTGCACTCATCACAAACTCCTACATCATCTGGAAGCACGAACATCTCAAAGAAACTGCAACAGAACAAGGGGTGCATGCCCTGCTTGATTTCCCCGGTGTTGTCATGACGGATTCTGGGACCTTCCAATCTTACGTCTACGGCGACGTGGAAGTCGGGGTTGAGGAAATTGTCAACTTCCAATGCAGTATTGGCGTTGATATTGCAACCATGCTCGACGTCTTTTCTCGTCCAGATATGACCGAAGATGAAGTTGCACGTTGTGTCGAAGAAACGATCCAACGATCTCCCGCCAGTATTGCAGCATCCGGAACCACGATGCTTAACGGCCCGATTCAAGGAGGATTGTTCAAGCACCTTCGCACACAATCTGCACAAAAAATGGGACAACATGAGTTCTCAGTTCACCCAATCGGTGGAATCGTCCCAGTCATGGAGCGCCATATGTACAAAGATTATGCGAAAATAATGCTCGCTACGCTCCCACATCTACCCCCTAACCGCCCGGTTCATATGTTCGGTTGCGGGCACCCAATGCTTTTTCCAATGTCAATAGCACTTGGTGCTGATTTATTTGATTCTGCAGCATACGCCCTTTTCGCACGTGACGGACGACTGTTGACTCCATGGGGTACTCAGAAGATTGGCACGCTAGTCGAATGGCCGGAACGCATGCCATGTGTGGCATCTGTGACACCGGCTGAAGTTCGTTTGTTTGAAGAAAAAGAGAGAACTGCACTACTTGCACGATACAATCTAGAAGTTACTCTTGCTGAATTGGACCGTTGTAAGCAGGCAATCCGGAACGGAACTATTTGGCGTCTGGCTGAACGACGAAGTCACCAACATCCAGCCTTGAGAGAGGCTTTTTTGTGGCTGTCAACTAGCCCACACAACGCAAAATTCGATATGAAAATTCTTGAAGATTTCGTTCTTGATGACCGAGATGCTGCCAGAGATACTGATCTCCACGCAGGAAAATGGGAAGATGCTTGGAATTGGATTGTTCAGGCTCAAGAATCACCCCGCAAAGGTGGAGAACCTTGGGGAGGAGAGGATACACTGGTTCGCCCGCACATTAATGCTGCTCAAAATGCATTAAAGTCGCGCTGGAAACCTAGTGATGAATCGCTACCCGGCAACGATTCAGTTTTGATTGCATACGGCACATCAGGGCCGTGGAGAGAACGGCTAAGTGACTTGATGATTCGACTTCAAAAGCATTG